>PIVS01000484.1 GCA_003353855.1 Desulfobacteraceae bacterium | reverse complement strand
ACCGAAACACCTGAAGCCCCCTTGTGGCAATTGTTTAACATGATTTTTAAATGTTAAAAAAATGAAGTTTTACTAATTTTTAACTTCTATTTTGCGATCTAAAATGTTACTATGATCAAGCGCAAAACCTTTATTAATAAGCGTTTTGCCTATATTATCGACATCGTAACATTTGGAGCAAAGGACAAACGGAGTAAAAATCTTCGTTTTAAAAAATATGCGAAAAATAATAGAACTGCAGTTGGAACTTGGACAAGTACCTATTTCAAATATTAACCCTAAAAATGGTCGAGAAGGAATGCATCTGTGGAGAATACTCGTCTTGGGAATGATCCGCCTCGGAAGCAACTGGGATTATGATAAGTTGTTGGATATTGTTAATAACCATAAAACATTGCGCTTGATGCTTTGTCATGGTGGGTTGAGTGACGAATATGAATACAAGCTCCAGACATTAAAGGACAATGTTTCTTGATTCACACCAGAAATTTTTGATCAAATAAATTATATCGCCATAGAATATGGACATAATTTTTTTTTGCAAATTCGGAAAACAAAGAATTAAAGGTAAGCTGTGATTCCTTTGTTACCGAAACGGATGCATACTTCCCAACAGATATAAACCTCTTGCTGGACAGCTTTCGCAAGGTAATAACCCTGATAAGAAGGCTAAAAGAGAGCAGCTTATCATTGATGCGCATAATGAATATTTGATACTCGCAAAAGATGTCATTGAGAAGGCTGAAAAAGCGTTATACTTCATCTCTACAGATGATATTTGTTTGCAGATAAAGATAGATGAAATCTTAAAATATATTGGCTATGCTGAAAAATTTATCGACAAGATCAATGGACGGGTATTGTGCGACAATTATCTTGTCCGGTTGATGAAAAATTAACTTGTTAGGTTAACCGTGGTAAAACCCCGACACTAAAATTTATTAAAATGAAGGTCATCATTGATTTATGCGTGGTTCCCCTGGGAGTGGGATGCGGTGTTTGATGCGGTAAAACAATGCCATGAAAAGGTGCATGAAATGGGTGCCCCCAGAATTACCACCACCATCAAGGTTGGCACCCGCACCGACCGGGACCAGACCATGGCGGACAAGGTGTCCAGTGTAGAGGATAAATTATAGGTCCCTACTCCTGATTTATTGAATGGTTCTGGGGGCTTCTTTCCCCATCAGACTTCGGACCGCAAATTTTATAACTTGAACGAAATAGCTTGCCTTTTGACCCATCTACTGCGTTGCATCAAAGGCCAAATAGGCCTGCTATTAAATCTTTAATGCGCCTTGTAGATGATGAAAAATTGCTGCGCTATTTATGTCCAACTTATTTTATCTGCGGTCCTTCGCGATTCAGGCCTGGTCTGTTGCCACCTTTAACACCGCCATGGTCAGTCGGGAAATGCAGATCAGTTCCTTGTTTTCGTTTTCAATGGAAATATCCCATACCTGGGTGGTTCTGCCCAGGTGGATGGGTTTTGCAGTACCGGTTACCAATCCTGTGGACACGCTTTTCAAATGATTGGCCTTGACCTCAAGGCCGACGCTATAATGGGTGTCATCAAGGGTCATGTAGGATGCTGAACTGCCTAGGGTCTCGGCCAGAACCACCGAGGCACCGCCGTGGAGAATTCCCATGGGCTGCACCGTCCTGTGATCAACCGGCATGGTGGCGGTTAAAAAGCCCTCTCCCTTTTCCAGAAATTCGATGTCCAGATGGCCCACAATGGTTCCTTCTCTAAACCGGTTCATGTCTGCTATTATAAATTCTTTTTTCCAGATGCTTGTCATTTTGATTCTTCTTTCTGGTTTTGCTTCATAATCGTGATTATTTGGTCAATTTTTTCCTGGGCTGTTGCCGCTTCAAGGCTGCATCCGCCAGCACCGGCATGACCGCCGCCACCAAATTGGGCCAGAAGATTGCCTATGTTTACCTGGCAACCCTGGTTAAAAATACTGCGTCCCATACTGAGCAGAACCTGGGCCTTGTCCGGCCCCAGTCCCAGGTATCGGATCTTTACACTGGCAATGGTTTCCGGAAACAGGGAATAGGTTAAAAACCGATTGCCAGAAGGGACAGTATCAAGGGGCCTGAAATCGGTGATGGATATTTTTTCTTCAATGGTGGTGTGACGGGTTAAAAACTCACCGAATTGAGCATTTTCCCGGATAACCGCATCGCAGCGATCCTTTACCTCAGAATCTCTAAGCACAGTTTCAATGGGCAGCCGGCCCAGCATGTCGACTAATTTGTTCCAATAGTCCGGATCACCGTCCCCTCTGTTTTGGATGGTCATGGACAAGAGCAGGTAGGGGTATTTTTCCGGGAATTGAACCTGGTCTTTTGTCAGGTCGGCGGAATCGATCATATCGGTTTGCTGAATCAGTTCATCAAATCGGCCGCTAAATTTGCCCTGTTTTTTATAGTGGTGAAAGATAACCCCGGCAGCAGACGGGGCAATACCAAAAGCGCCTTTTACCGTGATGTCCGGCTTGTTTGAAACATGGTGGTCAAACCATAGGGAACAATTGGGGTCAAAGGGGAGGTTGGCAATGATATCCCCTTTTTGGATAATGGCTTTTTTGCTCTGGATATCACCGGGTTCAACCCAGTGGATATCAGCGGTTATATTTTCAGCTTCATGGAGAAGAACGGCGCAGACAATGCCGTCAAAATCCGGTCGTGTAACGATTCTCATACATTACCCTTTTTGTGGATGGGGGGTTGATATAAACTTTTTTGATAAAAAGCATGATTTCTTTCTATTATTATAGCTTTTTTTTGAAAAAAGAGAACCCCTATTCTTTTACGGCTGCCTGTTCAAGAAGGATTTCGATGAATTAAAGCGGGGCTGCTTGGGAGTTAACGGGTTTTTAAGAAATTGTCTTGACCCCGTCCGGTTGTTTGTAGTTTATTTGGGCTAATTTCTCGTTCCATGCTTTTCATCTTCTATTTTCTATCTTTTCTCTTTGGTGTATTCGGACAAGTGAGGTGCAATGAAAAAGCTGCTATCCATCTCCCTTGATTTGCTGGATGCCAAGCAGAGCGGAATCCTATACGGCACCAATGAGACCAAAATCAGGTTTCTGACCATTAGTATGTGGGATCGTGGGTAACTTAAACGGGAAGGGGGCTAATGATTTTGTGTCACGGCTGTGGCAGTCATTTCCGTTGTCAGGTGCCTTGAAGGCGGTGTAAAGGTGTTGGGTAATTTTAACATGATTTTGGCGGCAACGCCCTGCTGCAGATCCAGAACAACATTGGGGTCCTGGCGGAAAAAGGCCTTGGACAGGTTCCCCTGGCCATGTTCCAGATGCTGGCCAACCTGCCCATGACCCAGATCACCTCCTTTTTCGGCATTGTTCTGGTGCTCATCTTTTTTGTAACCTCTTCGGATTCAGGCTCACTGGTTGTGGCTTCCATCACCCCAGGCGGCAAATTGGATGCACCGATTCCCCGGAGGGTTTTCTTGGCAACCATGGAAGGATTGATCGCTGCAGCCCTCCTTGTTGGGAGCGGGGCATCCTGATACCAAAATTCATAAAAATAATTTGATCACCAAAAATTCCCACATTACTTGAAGTTTCTTTGTCAAAAACATCTATTCCTGATAGTATACTGTTTTAAAAAATTTAACCTCAAGGACTATGGGAATTATGGAAGCAGCCAATTCCAAAGATATAATCAAAAAACAAAACCTTAGATACAACCCTAGCATCATCCTGGAAATCCTGGCAGTACAGGTTTCTGAATTCAGACAGACAGACCTGATTGACTGCCTGAACCGTATGGGATACAGAGAACAAAACAAGCTGTTTTCATATAAAAACATCCGTCCATTTTTAATTGCCCTTG
>PIVS01000055.1 GCA_003353855.1 Desulfobacteraceae bacterium | reverse complement strand
GTATGGGCACAGCATTCATACATCAGGGTGCCGGGCATGACCATGTCATCAATGAAATGACAGGTTAAAAACCAGTCATCGGGGTGGATGTCGGCCTCGGCACTAATGGTGCCCAATCCGAATCGGCCCCCTGCGGGATCCAATTCAACCACCCGGTCAATCAACTTCATTTTACCCCTGGGAAGCCATTGGTTTTTCCCAAGAACCACCCCTTTAAATTGACTGCCAAAGGCTGTTTCAAGATCTCCTTGTCTCAGCGCCTGGATCTTTTCTCTGGGAAAGGAGGTTTTCTCCATGGGTACAAGAGGGGGGGGGGGACCGGGGGCACCATATTTTCGATTTCCTCTTTTTTAAGGATAATCCCTCCGGAATTTTTTACTTCCTCCTCGGTGAAAAAACCGGCACACCCTTCCCGCATGGAAATAAACAATTGGTTGTTTATATACCCCTTGTAGTGAAAAAAGAAGAGATAGACATCCCCCTGTTTTAAAAAACGATCAATTTCAATGTGATATTCTATGGTTTCACCGGGTTCGGGCAGGGTTCGATGAAAGGTGACCTTTGCATCCAGAAGCCTGTATTTACGCGTTCCTTTAACCCTGTGGTCAATGCCCAGCCAGGCGCATAAAAACAGGTCTGCCTGTCCCGCCTCAATGGAAATGGAGACCGGTGCTTTGTTGCCGTCAAGATACCAGGCGTTTTCTTTTACATCATGCTGGGTAATGATTTTTCCCGACGTGAGGGAAAGCATCTCTCCTTGAATATCAATGATCCGGTCCACCAGCATCAGGGGCTCGGCCGGTAATCTCACCCTGACAGGATAGGTATCAATTATATCAAAGGAGGGCCCCAGAACATTTCCTGCTTTTCCAACCGCATATTCCAGGCATTTATCCCGCTCCAGGAACACAGAGGATTTACTTATGGGAGCTATGGATTTGCCGGAATTCTCCACTCTTTTACCTGTAAATCCAGAGGCCGCCTGAATCAGGGCCTCAAACTGGTTCTCCATCTGGGCCATATTCTGGCTGGAAAATTCAAGAAATTTTTCATGGGCCCTGGCAGTGGTTCGGAAGGTTTCGGCAAAAAGGTCCGGTGTGGTAAGGGGAAGTTCCGGCTGGTCTGCCGTAAAAGCTGAGGAAGCCGTTTTAGTCTGTTTACAAGGGGGGGCCGAATGGATGGCATTAAATATTTCCATACCCATGGGCGGTCGGGATGTTTTGATCTGAAACGGAAGATGATTTTGGGTATTCCTTTTTTTGACTTTTTGGGCCCCTGGCGCCTGGGAAAGGGGAGGATTGAAAAGGCAGGCTATATCAATGGTCATGCCATGGCCGGCAAGGGTGCCCAGAACTTTGAGCAGACTGGTCTTTTCATCTTCCTTCCCGGAGCAGATGGAAAGGGCCTCAAAGGAGTTGCCCTGTAAAATTTCCCTGATCATCCGGGTACAGGAATTGCCGGGTCCCATTTCAAGGAAGATGTTGTTGCCCCTGTCATGGGCATTTTTGATCAATTTGGGAAAGTCAAACCCGTAAAGGGCCTGATCTGTCAGAGATTTTGCAGCTGATTTAGTGTCCGGGAGGTAGGGTTTGGCGCCAAAGCTGCCGTAAATATCAATGTGTTGGGGCATGCAGGGAAAGGAATGGAGGTCAAAATAGGCCTTTTTCATTGAGTTAACCAATTCACAATGGACGCTGAGCACTGGTTGAATAGGTATGGCCGTAAGTTTGACCTGGTTTAAGAATTTTTCCAGCTGCTCCCCTTCTCCTCCGATGATGGTTTCACTATCCGTGTTTTTGATCAGAATATAGAGCCGGTCAAAGGCCTTTATTCTGGATTCCACCCACTCTTTCCCCTTGTTTACGGCCACAGCCTGAAAGGAGCACGGTGCGTTCCCTTTAATATTCCATGCCTTCCTGGCGCTCGCATAGGGGGGAGCAAGATCTTTTGTAAAAAGGGAACTGGTATTGATCCTGTGGAGCATCTCTTTTGGATCATTAAATATTTTGAGGCTAAAGAGCATTGCAGTTTCACCCAGGCTGTGGCCCAAGGCTGCCCGGGGGGTGATATTAAACGCTTTAGCAATTTGGGTGGTGAACATACCAAGCCCCACCTGACCGATTAACCCTTCCCTGGGTGCCAGGCCGGCTTGGGGGGCATCAAGCCAGCGGGTGACAGCCTGTTTGGCAAAAATATCCGGAAAGAGCAGGGCAAACCTTTTTCCCATGTCCGGATAAAGGTTGCCGGATCCAGGGTAGACAAAGGTCAGGTTTGCTAAGGTTCCCAGGGGAGCCGGCGTATAAAATATCCCTTCTTCCCTGCCATAGGTGCAATGGCTTCCGGTGTTAATTTGTATAACCGCTTCTTTGCAGAACCTGTCAAGGTTCTTAAGGCTCCCGGAGATGATGGAAAGACAGCAAAGCGGCTTGGTCTTGGCCTTGATCTGAATTTGGGTCTCTTTTCCGGGTTTCAGAACGGTATTCTCCTGCCAGTCCTTGGCAAGCTGATACAAGGATGTGGCGGTTTGCACCTTTTTTCTGAGCTGGCTGGCAACTTTAATCAGTGCGGATGGGCTATCTGCCCTGCATATAAAAAGTTGTGCTCCCTGGTCAAAAAAGGAGAATTGCCGGAGGGTGTCATCCTTTGGAAGATATTCCTCCATAACAGCATGGGCACAGGCTCCGTCCATGGTTATGGAGCCCACAGCAGCCTTTCTTGGTTTTTCCTGGGCCTGCCAGAATTGGCTGGTTTCAGGTGTTGTAAATCCGTGGAGACCGCTGAATTTGGATTCTCCGGGTAAAGGAGATCCTGGCAAAATTTTGTGGTAGAGGGAGAGGGATGCCTTTATGATGGAAAAGAGGCTTGTAACCCCGTTGGTGTCCCCTATGGTTGAAGCGGCACAGGAAAGGTGTATCGGAGCGTCCCATTGGGTCTTAGATGCCATCATCCTGTCCAGGGCCCGGGCTTCTGCCGTTCCCTGGCTGCCAATTCCTGTGGAGTGGGTGTCTATTAAGGACAGGTCTGAAAGGGTTGTGTTGGCATTCTTCAAACCCCTGTTAAAGGAATCCAGATACCTCTGGGAAAGGTTGGCGGACTCTGAGTTTTGACTTTCGCCTGGGATCTGAGCCCCGCCTGATCCTGCAACTCCGGTGATGATGCCGTAGATTCGATCCTTGTCTTTGACGGCATGGTCAAGGCGTTTTAAGACCAGGGCGCAGGCTCCCTCGGAAGGGATGGCGGTTCCCTGGGGATTTATTGCCTGGTTCAGGGTAAATTCACGAATATCACCGGCCAGGTCCACACATCCGCACAAAAAGGTGTCGGTTTCATGGGCGCTTAGGGAATGAACAGCTGTTTCAATGGCTTTTATGCCGGAAGCTGCTCCGGCAGAAAGGGTGAAGCAGGGGCCGCCCAGCTTGAATTCCCTGGCAATCCTGGATGCCACAATGCCGCCAAGGGCTCCCAGTGTCCTGTTAAAATTAAGTTCAGGACTGATTTTTTCCAGTAGGTTTTTGTCCCGGATCTGCAGTTTCCAGCGCAGGGAAAAATCAGTGGCTCCGAAATCAAATTCAATGCCGACGGCACAGCCGGTTTTTATCCGGTCAGACTCGGTTTTAAGGGGGCGGGGGCTTATTCCTGCATCTTCAAGGGCCCCCTTTGCCGCCTTGAGCATGATTAAATGCTGGGGCAGTATATCTTCCATCTGATTGGGGGGAATATGGAATTCGCCAAGCTCCAGGCTAATTTTGTCTATGAAAGCTGTTTGGGTTTTATCCATTCCAGGGGAGAGATGTTGGGTTCGCCTCCATCGTGATCCGGGAAACCCGGTTTTCGGCTGAATTTTGCCAAAGATCACCTTTTTGAATTCTCCTAGGTTTTCAGCATTCCGGGCCAGGGTTTCCATTCCCACAATTGCACAGGGGACGGCTTTAAAGGTGGAAAATTCCATGGGGCCGGGTACAAAGTGCAGGGAGGGTTTATCTGAAAATTCTTCCACAAGAACATGGGCGTTGATGCCTCCGAATCCAAAGGCGGAAATGCCAGCTTTCCGGGTGATACCTGCTTGTTCCGGCTGCCAGGGCTCAGTTTTAGTCTGGACCTTTATGCGGGTATGGTTCAAGGGGCTGTTGTCCGGCGGTGTAGTGAAATTCAAAGAGGCAGGCAGGCAGCCTTTTTCCATGGCCAGCACGGTTTTGATGAATCCTGCGCTGCCTGCTGCGGTGAGCAAATGGCCAATCATGGATTTGATTGATCCGATTGATATTTGTTTGTCCGGACAATCATAAAGATCAAGCAGACGTTTTATACTGGTAACTTCCACCTGATCCCCCACAGGGGTGCCGGACCCGTGGCATTCCATGTACTGGATATCTGCCGGGGTCCAGCCGGCCTGGTCATAGGCGGCTTTCATGGCCCGGATTTGTCCTTCAGAGGCAGGACCCACCAGGTTGCCTTCAATATCATTGGAAGCACCGGTTCCTGTGATGACTGCATGGATGGTGTCATTACAGGCCATGGCATCCTCCAACCGTTTTAACACCAGGATTCCAGCGCCTTCACCTACCACAAGTCCGTTTGCATTTTTGTCAAAGGGGGCACAGCAGCCCGATGGTGATAATGCCTGGAGCTGGGTAAAACCCACCTGGGTGTATAATGGGTCCGGTCTGGAGACCCCGCCGGCCACCATGATATCTGCCTTGTGAAGACTCAGGTGTTCACAGGCAAGTTTGACAGCATATAAGGAAGAGGCACAGGCAGCATCCAGGGTGAAACTGCCGCCGTAAAATCCCATGGCCCTGGCCAAAATAGCTGCGGGTGCCGACACCACAGATGACCTTGCGGCATCAACGGGTGAAAAGGATCTGGGAGAGGTTGCGCACATGATTTCCCAGGAAACCATGGATGCTGCATCCGTGGGCAGGGCAATGGCGGCCAGGATGACACCGGTCCGTTCTTTTAGTGTTTTTGTGGTGTGGCAGGATTCAAATGCCCTTTGGCCTGCCCCAAGTACAAGGTGGTGAACCGGATCAAGGCATGCCAGAAGGTCTTTGTCCACCCGGAATCCAAAGGGGTCAAACTTAAAATTAGTAATCAGTCCGGCTTTGTCTGAAATGGCCCGGTCCGGTGTATGAACAGGACAGACCATGGTGCTTGCAGGGGCGGCCCATCTTTCAGGCGGAACCTTGATGATTGACTCTTTTTTATCCAGAATATTTTTTAAAAATTGTGTTGTGTGGTCGGCCCCTGGAAAGATGCCCGCCATGGAGACAACTGCAATTTTGCTCATCTTAAATTTCATATGGGGTCATATAGTGTAGAAGCGGCTTGATTTCAAGGGAGCAATGTAAAAATTGTGTAAAATTCCAATGGGAGGCCGGACCAACAGGCTCTTTGTTGATGGGATCAGGTAAATATCAGAAAGAATCCCTGTACAACAGAACGTAACAGAAGCAGGCCTGTCAGGAGCATGAGGAAGAGGCTGAGCCTTCGATCCGTTTTGCCTTCTTTTCTTTTGTCATTGTATCCAAGAGCCCAGCCTAGAAAAATCCCGGCTAAAAGTCCGCCGCCATGGCCCCAATTATTGATCTTGGGTATAAGGAAACCAAATAGTAAAATACTGACAATCCATACCGAGGTCTGTTTGTAAACCCTTTGTCCCCAGTCTCCTTTTCTGGATTTGCCAAAATAGAGCAGAGCCCCGATAAGGCCGCAGATCCCTGAAGAAGCGCCAATGGTCAGGTAAACATTCCCCAGATAGGAAAGAAAAAATCCTGCTGCTCCACTTATGGTGTAAATGGAAAACATCCGGTAAAGGCCGAATTCGCGCATGACCAGGGGAGCTACGGTGCTAAGGGCCAGCATGTTAAAAAGTATATGGAGGAGGCTGCCGTGGAGCCAGTTAGCAGTAATCAGGGACCACCAGGCATGAAATTGTTCAATGGGAATTTTGCCCGAAGCCCCCAAAAAATTAAGCACATCCGTGGAAGGCGTCAGTGCATAAAGGGGGTTGATACTCATGACCATACTTTTGCCGCTGTAAATCAGACTGATGATGAACAAAAATATGTTGGTGTAAATGATGCCCTTTAAAAGCAGGGCCGGGGTAAGGAAGGGTTTTTGGGTGGGAAATATCATATTCAAAAATCTTTTTTTGTTATTGTTGGCCTAGCTAAAGGGAAATGCTTTTTCAAGGATCTCTTCGAAGGCCTGGTTTATAAAATTTTCCAATTTATCCTGGGTAAATGTCAGTTCCATTCTTTCAAGGGTCAGGGAAACCGGTATGGTTGTCAGCTCCTTTGATTGGATATTTCCCAGGTAAAAGGTGAAATCCATTTCAAGGACCATCCTGGTTAAGGCCCCGTTTTTTTGGGCCCTGCATTCAAGGATGTTAATGTCGGCGGACAGGATATGGGCAAGTCCTTCAGGTGCCTGGTCCATTCCGGAAAGGGTTGGGGACCAGGGGGGGATGGGGGTGACCACAAATCCAGTCTTTTCAAGATAGACCCGGGTCAGTTCGGTCAGGGTTGCACTAAGGTTCATTCCCCGGACCAGGTATGTTTCCTGGCTTTTATCGGTCAGTATGCGGCGGCCGACATATCCTCTTTGTTTTTGCCTTTTGTCCGTGAATTGGGTTAGGCCGATCCTTCCTGTCTGTGTGGGGGAATGATGCTTTACATAGGCCAGATCAATAAATTTTGGACCGGGTGAGGCGCATCCGCTGAGACTAAGAAACAGTATGAGAAAAATAAATGCTTGTTGCAGGTTTATACGGGGCATGGGGAATCCTTAAAAGAAAAGGTGAAGGTCAGTTTATCCTGATATCATCAATATGAACAGCATTGATATATTCTTTGGCAGCTCCCATGGTGAGGGTGAACATTTTGGTGCCGGTGAGGATAGCAATGGCATTGTCCGGGCTGTTGCAGATCCTGGCAAAGACAGGTCCCATGATCAAGGCGGGATTATTTGCCTGGTCGGGATTTTCCTGCATCTCCTTTACATAGATACCCAACCGATCTTTTAAAATGCTGAAATAGTCCACCTGGGTTCCGGTGGTGGTTTGTGCCAGGTTGGATATGTTTTGGGAGATATCCTGGATTGTCTCCCAAAAATATTCGGTCAGAGGTCCCTTGTTTTTATCCGTGACTGCCATGAAAAATGAAATTCCCCAGCCCACGCTCAGGATTTTTAAAATTCCCAATTCATATTCAACAGCAGTCAGGTTCAGGTTGTTTTCTTTGGGAATGGCAGAAATCAGTTCTTTGATGTCTGTTCTGTCTATGGCAAAGCTGGCAAGGTTCTGGGCCAGTTTTTCAATGGTTAGTCTCTCTTGGTTTTGGGCTTCCATAAGCAATCATTTTCTGTTAAATTCATAATTAGAGCATTAATTTACATAATATGACACTTAAATAACAGGCAGAATGGAAAGTGTAAACACAAATGATTCAGATAGATCTAAAGCTGTTTGTCACCCTGGCCAAATATCTTCCCTTGGACCATGGGGCCTATGATATCAAAGAGGGAACTACCATAAATGATCTTATGACCGATCTTGGTATTCCCCATGATATTGTCAAATTGATCTTTATCAATGGGAAAAAACAAGATTGCAACTATATTATCCAGGACAAGGATCGGGTTGGGTTGTTCCCGCCTGTGGGGGGCGGTTAAACCGTTAATAGTGGAAAAGCCGTTAATTAAGGGGAAACCATGGTGAACCAGGAGCGGTATGACCGGAATTTTAATA
Organism: Desulfobacteraceae bacterium; assembly: GCA_003353855.1. Taxonomy (GTDB): domain Bacteria; phylum Desulfobacterota; class Desulfobacteria; order Desulfobacterales; family Desulfobacteraceae; genus NBML01. The sequence goes on along the minus strand of PIVS01000055.1, from coordinate 8,786 downwards.
CCATAAGCCTTGAAGAACAGGAGATGCTGGCCCAATCCCATGTGGCTATTATTGGTCTGGGGGGCCTGGGGGGCGGGGTGTGTGAAATGCTTGCCAGAACCGGTGTCGGCACTCTGACATTGGTGGATGGGGATGCCTTTGACATTACCAATTTGAATCGCCAGATTTTGAGCCGGGAAGAGAATATCGGCATGCCAAAGGCCCAGGCTGCAAAGGAGAGGGTGAATGCAGTTAATTCATCCGTACAGGTAAACCATTGGCAGGCCTATGCAGATGAAACAAATCTTTATGGAATGATAGAGGGTGTCGATCTGGTGGTGGACTGCCTGGATATCATTGATACCCGGTTCCTTCTCCAGGAAACCGCGCGAAAAGCCAGTATCCCTCTTGTTTCCGGTGCTATTGCCGGGGTGTGCGGGCAGGTGACGGTTATATTTCCCAAGGATTTGGGATATGAGCTGATCTATGGTAAAAACAGGGGTTCAGTATCCCGTGGGATTGAGACCCAGACCGGAAATATTTCCTATTGCGCTCTTCTTGTTGCCTCTTTCCAGGCTTCCGAATGTATAAAGGTACTGCTCAATAGGGGGGATGTTTTAAGAAATAAGCTTTTGATTGCAGACCTATGGAGCAATTGCTTTGAAATCATGGAATTAGTGTGATAGAGGTTCTGGACTGTCAGGAATCCAAAGGAGGGGGTGTTTATGTATGCCAAAGCTGCCAAATTTATAAAATCCGCTGAAAGATGCGTGGCTTTCACAGCGCCGGGATTTCAGTTGAAATTGATAAATCAGAGATATAGATAAATAATTTTTTAAAGGAGAATTCAATGTCCCTTGACTGTCTGTTCTGTAAGATTGTAAATCGGGAAATTCCCAGTGAGTTTTTATATGAAGATGATACCTATGTGGTGTTCAAAGATATTAAACCTGCAGCCCCGGTTCACCTGCTGCTGGTACCTAAAAAGCATATCAGGTGTATCAATGATCTGACCGAGGAAGATAGAGATATCTTGTCCGGTCTTTTCATGGTTGCAAAAGAGATGGCCAAAGAACAGGGGGTTAATGAATCCGGTTATAAACTGCTTTTTAATGTTGAAAAGGGCGGGGGGCAGGAAATCTTCCATCTCCATTTGCACTTGATAGGCGGCTGGAAAAAAAACTAATCCCAGGAGAACAACATGCTTAAAAGTTTCAGCCTTGCAAAAAAAATAACCGGCGGGTTTGTCATCATCCTTATTTTGCTGATTGTGCTTGCCTTTGTCGGGCGGGTTGGCCTGACCCGTGTGGTGGAAAAAGTCGATTCTTCCAATCAATTCCAGCTTTTGGTGGATCGCATTCTGGATGCCCGGCAAAATGAAAAACGGTTTATCCTTACCAATGATCCAAAGGCAGTTGAAATTGTCATAAAAGACATAAAACTTTTGAAAACCGGTGCCAGAAATATTGTCGAGGCCACAGACGATACCGGTATCAGGAAACAGGCCCAACAGATCCTGAAAGTCTCTGATACTTATGCCAAAGCCTTTGACGACTATGTGGCCCTGGCCGGGCAGAAAGATACCCTCATGGGGGAGATGAACCAAAAGGCCAATGCGGCCCTTGCCATCACCTCAAGGATACGGGATGAACAAAAGGCAAACTATGATTCCCTCAAGGCCAAAAGCGGAAAAAAAATATCCCAGATGCGTCAACGGTTAGTCTTTGCGGAAAGAATTAAAGAAAATTTTCTCCAGGCCAAGGGATACCGGATGGTCATGGCTGATTCCAAGGACTACAATGTATCCATGATGACCCAATGGAAGGGGCATCACAATGATATCAAAAGGGATCTTAAGGACGTTGCCCCCCTGATGTTTGAGCCGGTTTCAAAGGAGCGCCATGAAAAGATCATCACCACCCAGAAGGCGGTGATTGAAAAGGCCGGGGATTTTTTTAAGAATAGAAGTTATGAAAACAATATGGCCCTGATTAAGGCTGTCCGGGCCATGCGAATGGCCACCATCACCTTTCAACAGGAAATGCAGGAACTGCTGGAATTTTATATTGAGGATGTTCAGATTTTTTCCGGTCAGATGATGGAATTGTCTTCCGGTGCAGATCAGGTGGCAAAGATTCTTTTAAAAACCAGGATTTTGGAAAAAGAGTTTATGCGGACCGAGGATGAAGCAATTTATCAGCAGGTTATCCAGAATATCAGTTCCATTGAGGATACTGTTTCCTATATCAGGGAAACCATAGATGAGGAGGAGAAAACAAAGCCCCTGGATGGTATACAGGCAGCGGTGAATGCTTACATCAGTTCTTTCAAGCGCCATGCCGAGTTGATGAAAAGCCAGCAGACTGCCAAGGAGCAAATGGAATCCAATGCCGGCGGCATTGAGGGCATATGCCTCAAATCAAAGGAGTCCGTGCACACCCAGATGCAGGCCCAGATTGTCAGCTCCACAACATTTATCACCCTTGTCAGTATTTTTGCAGTGATATTCGGTATTTTAATTGCCTTTGTTCTGATCCGGATCATCATCAGACCCATTAAAAAAGTGGTGGCAGCCCTAAAGGATATATCCCAGGGGGATGGCGATCTGACCCAGCGTATAGAGATTGATACCAAGGACGAAATCGGGGAGCTTGCCAAGTGGTTTAATACATTTATTTCCCGGCTTAATAATATCATTGTGGATATCGGAGCCAACTCGGAAACCGTGACTGCCTCCTCCGGGGAGCTGTTATCCATATCTGAACAGATGTCCGAGGATTCCTGCGACCTGGCATCACGGTCCAATGCCGTTGCCGCTGCCGCCGAAGAAATGAGCTCCAGCATGGATTCAGTTGCCGCCGCCAGCGAAGAGGCATCCACAAACCTTGGGACGGTTGCCGATGCAGCCAGCCAGATGAAGCAGACCCTTAACGAGGTGGCACAAAATTGTGAAAAGGCGAGGGAAGTCTCGGACAATGCCGCCACAAAAGTGAAAACAGCATCTGAGCGGGTGGAACATCTAGGAACCTCTGCCAGGGATATCAGCCAGGTCACAGAGGTGATCACCGATATTGCCGAGCAGACAAATCTTCTGGCACTCAATGCCACCATTGAAGCGGCCCGGGCAGGGGAAGCAGGCAAGGGCTTTGCCGTTGTGGCAAGTGAAATCAAGGGGCTTGCCGCACAGACAGCAGGTGCTACCCTGGATATTAAGGAAAAGATCAGCAGCATCCAGGAGTCCACCGATGATACGGTAAAAGATGTGAATCAGATCACCATGGTTATTTCTGAAGTTACTGAAATCGTGTCTGCCATTGCCGCTGCCGTAGAAGAACAGTCTGCCTCTGCTACCCAGGTGGCAGAAAATATTGATCAGGCATCCACCGGTATTGTTGAGGTTAATGAAAATGTGGCCCAGAGTTCCCAGGTTTCCACAGAGATTGCAGAAGATATTTCCAGGGTTCATGGCGTGTCCAAGGAAATGACAAACAGGAGCAATAGGATGAAGCAAAGTGCCCAGGACCTGTCTGCACTGTCCGGAAAACTTAGGGATATGATAGGGGTTTTTAAGGTTTCTGTGAATGAAGTTGATGGGGACAGGTCAGCAGATATTGACGCCAAAGATATTCCCGACCTCATGCCCTGGGGGGACAAGCTGAAGATTGGTATTACCCCGATTGACGAACAGCACAAAGACCTGGTGAATATGATCAACGAGCTGCACCGGGCCATGAAAATGAAAATAGGGGCAAAAGAAGCCGGGCAGATCCTGACACGGCTGGCAGATTATACGGTGTATCATTTTGAAAATGAGCAAAATCTGTTTGAAATCCATCAGTATCCGAACAGGGATGCCCATAAAGAATATCATGATAAACTGGTGGCCCAGGTGCTGGAATTTAAGATGGAATTCGAAGAGGGCAGGGCAGCACTGTCCATGGAGCTGATGCAGTTTCTGACCGACTGGCTCCAAGATCACATCATGGAAACGGACAAGGCCTATGTCCCATTTTTTAAGGAAAAGGGGATATAGAAAAAAAGCTAATAACCGTATCCGGGTTTGTTTTTGGCCTGCTTTTTGGGAAAAATAATTATGATAAATAATATTTTTTACTTGACAAGGGTGTTGATGCCCTCTATTTTAAGTTTCACTTATTTTGGATTATTTAACTTTATAAAAAGATATACCTGCAAATGAAAACTGAAACAAACAGAGCACAGTTTATATTTATTCTTGGACGCTTCTTCTTTTTTAGGAGCGTTCATCCGGTGTAGCGCTTTATAAATTTGTAAGTTTATAGAGGCCCCGGGTGGACATTATGCCACCCGGGGCCTTTTTGTATTTTGGCCCTGGGAAAACTCCCGGGGCCTTTTTTAGTTTAGAGGTTTTAATATAACTTTTGTCAAAATTTTTGAAAGGAGACTAACAATGATACTTGTTTTAGAGAGCAAGATTACAAAAGCCCAGAAAGAGAAGATCACATCGGGACTGTCGGATGACGGGTGCATTATTCGGGAAATCACAGATGCCGGACAGAGGCTCATCGGCATTATTGCGAAAAACAAAAAAACGGCAGCAGATTACAAAAAAATGGAGGGGGTGGCAGATGTCCGGATCATTAAAACCCCCCACAAGCTTGTCAGCCGCGACTTTAAATCCGAAGATTCCAGGGTGAAAATCGGGAATGTGGTGGTGGGCGGCGATAGAATTGTGGTAATTGCAGGGCCCTGTGCCGTTGAAAGCCATGCCCAGGCCATGACCATTGCAAAGGAAGTTAAAAAATACGGTGCGGTTTTGTTCCGGGGCGGGGCTTATAAACCCAGATCTTCTCCCTATTCCTTCCAGGGGATGGAAGAGGAGGGGCTTAAAATCCTTGCCGATGTCCGGGAAAAAACAGGGCTTGGTGTGGTGACCGAAATGACCTCACCGGCCCAGGCAGAGCTAATGGAAAAATATGTGGATGTGGTCCAGATCGGTGCCAGAAATATGCAAAATTTTGAGCTGCTCAAGTGTGTGGGCAAAATGAGCAAACCGGTTGTGTTGAAACGGGGACTGGCTTCCACCATCCAGGAATGGCTCATGTCTGCCGAGTATATTGTGGCCGGCGGAAACGACAACGTCATTCTTTGTGAACGGGGTATAAGAACCTTTGAACCCTATACCCGGAACACCCTGGATCTGTCCGCTATTCCCGTATTAAAACAGCTGACCCACCTTCCCATTGTGATTGACCCCAGCCATGCCACTGGGATCCGGGAAAAGGTCAGCCCCATGGCCAGGGCTGCAGTTGCCGCAGGAGCCGATGCCCTGATGATCGAGGTCCATAACGACCCGGACAACGCCCTGTCAGATGGTCCCCAGAGCCTGTATCCCGAACAATTTGGCCAATTGACCCGGGATTTGTATGTAATAGCTCCTGTGGTGGGCAAACAGCTTGATTTTGATTATTTGAAGAAATCCGAAGTGATTCGTCAGATCAATGGCGGGGGAATAAAAACAGCCGCATTCATAGGTGAGAACGGCGACTACAGCCACAAGGCCAGCCTCTCCTATTTCGGAGATGATGTGACCTCCATTCCCATGAAAAGTTACCGGGATATTTTCAATGCCTGTGAAAGTGGCGGTGTTGAATACGGAGTGATACCCGTTGAAAATTCCCTTTCCGGTTCCATCCATGAAAACTTTGATTTGCTCCAGGAGTATGATTTAAAAATTATTGGAGAGGTTACCATCCGTATAAAACATGCTCTCATTACCCACAGGTCTGCCCAAAAAAATGATATTAAAACAATTCTGGCATCTCCGCCGGCCTTTTCCCAATGCAAGAATTTTATGGATCAGTCCCCCGGGGTGGAACCACAGCCGGTAAAGGCAACAGACAGTGCCGTCCGGCAGGTCAAGGAATCCTCTGATACCACAATGGCTGCCATTGGGTCAGCCATGGCAGCGGATATCTTTGACATGAAGGTGATGGAGGATTCCATTGAGGATAACCCAAGGAACTTTACCAGGTTTGCCATAATTGCCAAGGAATACAAGGGAAATAAAAAGGTGGGCAAGACCTCCATTATTTTTTCAACGGGAAATAAACCCGGCGCCCTGTTTGAAGTAATGAAGGTATTTTCAACACACGAGATCAACCTGGTCAAGCTGGAGTCCAGGCCCATATTGGGAAAACCCTGGGAATACATGTTTTATGCAGATCTGGAGGCAGATATCTTAAGTGATGCCCTGGCTCCCATGATGGCCGACCTCAAGGAAAAATCAGAGGTTTTGAGAATTCTGGGGCGGTATTAATTTATAGCATCTTCCCCTGGCAGGTATCTGCCAGGGTATGTTTGAATCCCTGGATAGATTATATTTGGTCTAGTTGGTTTTGTCCCGGCTGTAAAAGCCTGCTGCAATGCTAGCGCCGATGATCACAACTCCGCCGGCAAGGGTTCGGACCCGGGGGATCTCGTTTAATAGGAAAAAGGCGAGGACAATTCCGTAAACAGGTTCAAGGGCTGCGATCACACTGGCGGTCTGGGCCCGTATCTTTGTCAGGGCCTGGATAAAAAAGGTGTGGGCCATGGCGGTGAATACCACACCCAGTAAAATCAGTGTGGGAAGGTCAGCCGCCTCCGGGGCCGCAATATTCAGAATCAGGACCGGGAAAAAAAGGAAAAGTGCGGCAAATAGGTTTTGATAAAATGCCACGGCAATTGGATCCGATAACCTGGCATTTCTTCTGTTGACCAGGGTTAAAACGGCAAAGGTCAGGCCGGATATGATGCCGTAAAACCCGCCCAAGGTGACATTATTGGATAAATTTATGTCCGGGATGACCAGAAGTATACCGGCAAATACAGCCAGTGCTGTTGCGATATCCCTCATTTTTAATGGTTCCTTAAAGAAAAATGGTTCCATAAAGGTCACAAAGAGGGGAAAGCTGGAAAACGTAACAAGTCCAACCGCCACAGAGGATATCTGTATGGCCAGAAAAAAGGTTACCCAGTGCCCGGCCAGTAAAATTCCCTGGAGGATCAAAAAAAACAAAGATGTTTTGTCAAGCTTGCCAAGCCTTGTGCCGGAGAGCATCTTTGCATATACAAATAAGGTGATTGCTGCAAAAAAAGTCCGGCCCAATACAATGATAAACGGGCTGCAGGACAAAAATTTACCAAAGAGTCCTGCAAACCCGAATAGAAATACAGCCAGATGGATTTTGACCATATCAGCGCGTTAACTGCCTGTACTTAATCCGTGTGGGCTGGTCCGCATTTATGCCCAGCCTGTTTTTTCGATCCGCTTCATAATCCGAATAGGCACCTTCAAAAAGCAGGGTCTGACTGTCGCCTTCAAAGGCCAGTATATGGGTGGCAATCCTGTCTAAAAACCAGCGATCATGGCTGATAATAACCGCACATCCGGCAAAGTTTTCCAGGGCCTCTTCCAGGGCCCGCATGGTATTGACATCCAGGTCATTGGTGGGCTCATCCAGAAGGATCAGGTTGGCTTCCTCCTGGAGCATGGTGGCCAAATGAACCCGGTTTCTTTCCCCGCCGGAAATGTCTTTGACCCGTTTTTGCTGGTCAGATCCGGAAAAATTGAACTTTCCCACATAGGCTCTGGAATTCATCTCCCTGCCGCCAACCAGCATTTTGTCATTGCCCTTGGAAATCACTTCATATATGCTTTTTTCCGGGTCCAGGCTGTCCCTGTCCTGGTCCACATAGGCTATTTTTACGCTTTGTCCAAGTTCAATTTTTCCGGCGTCCGGGGATTCTTTTCCCGTGATCATTTGGAATAGGGTGGTCTTGCCTGCCCCGTTGGGACCCACCACACCGACAATGGCGCCCGGGGGAATAACAAAATTCATGTCATCCACCAGAAGCTTGTCTTCAAATGCTTTGGAAATGTGTTCTGCCACGATGACCTTGGCGCCAAGTCTTGGTCCCGGGGGAATAAAAATTTCCATGGCCTTTTCCTGGTCGTTGATATCTTTTTGGAGCAGTTGATCATAGGCTTTGATCCGGGCCTTTGATTTGGATCGCCTGCCTTTGGGAGACATTTTGATCCACTCCAGTTCCCTCTGCAGGGTCTGCTGGCGTTTACTTTCACTTTTTTGTTCCCCGGCCAGCCGCCGCTGTTTTTGTTCCAGCCAGGAAGAATAATTTCCCTTCCAGGGAATCCCCTCACCCCGGTCAAGTTCCAGAATCCAGCCTGCCACATTGTCCAGGAAGTACCTGTCATGGGTCACGGCAATAACAGTACCTTCAAATTTGCTTAAATGCTGTTCCAGCCATGCCACCGATTCTGCATCCAGATGGTTGGTTGGCTCATCTAAAAGCAGGATGTCCGGTTTCTGGAGCAGCAGGCGGCACAGCGCCACCCGTCTTTTTTCCCCACCCGAGATCACATTTACCCGGGCATCTGCAGGCGGGCATCGCAGGGCATCCATGGCCATCTGCAGCTGGGAATCTAGATCCCAGGCATCCATATGATCCAGTTTGTCCTGGATTTTACCCTGCTTTTCAATGAGTTTGTCCATCTCATCATCGGACATGGGTTCTGCAAAGGCCTCTGAAATTTTTTCATATTCATTTAAGAGGTCAACGGTTTCCTGAACCCCTTCTTCCACCACTTCTTTGACCGTTTTGGTATTGTCCACCAAAGGTTCCTGCTCCAGATACCCCACGGTAAAGCCCTTTGATAAAATAGTTTCACCGACAAACTCGGTGTCAATACCGGCCATGATTTTTAAAAGAGAACTTTTACCAGATCCGTTAAGACCCAGCACACCGATTTTGGCCCCATGAAAGTA
>PIVS01000483.1 GCA_003353855.1 Desulfobacteraceae bacterium | reverse complement strand
AACAACTCAGACTCTATCAAATCTTCGGGAAAGGCAGAACAATTGACCGCCACAAATGGTCCCTGGAATACCGGGCTTCTTGCATGGATGGCCTTGGCAATCAATTCCTTTCCCGTTCCAGTCTCCCCCAGGACCATGATGGGAGTATCCCGGCTTTTGGACACCAGATTAATAAAATCCATGATATTCTCGATATTCTTGCTTTCCCCTATAAAACAAGGCTCATTTTCCTGGAGAAATTTTTCCTGGAGCACCTGGACTTCCTTGATAAGGGAGATGGAGGATATGGCCTTTTTGATGGTCATCTCCAGAAGATCCGGGTTAATGGGCTTGAGGATAAAATCAAAGGCTCCGATCTTCATTGAACTTATAACCATATTGATATCCTCATAGGCCGTGATCATGATCACAGGCGTATTGGGAGCCCGGGTCTTAAAAATCTCAAGGGCCTCTATGCCGCTCATAACCGGCAAACCAATGTCCATGAGCACCACATCAGGAAGACTTTCTTCCAATGAGGCCACAAAGGATTCAGCGTCTTCATAGAGACAAATGGAATACTCATCACTCAAAATTATATCCAAAGAATCCCGAATGGTCACCTCATCATCCACAATGGCAATGGTATATCTGATCATTTCATCTGCCTCTTTTCTTATTTTCTTTTATCCAGGGGAAGTTCAATGGTAAATCTGGCCCCCCTGTTTTTGGATGATTTTAGTTTCAGGGTACCGCCGTGGTCCAGAATAATTCTATGGCAGATACTCAGGCCGATGCCGGAACTTTTTGCCTTTGTAGTATAAAAAGGATCATATATTTTAGACTGGTTGGAAAAAGGAATCCCGGGGCCTGTATCCATAACGCTGATAATAATATTATCCCCGGATTGAAAAGTGGACAGCTCAATAACCTTATTACCGGAAAGCCCCTTCATGGCCTCGGCGGAATTTGTGAGCAGATTCAGTATCACCTGCTCAATGAGGTGGGGTTCTGCAAAACACTTTGGAATATCGAAATCAAGGTGTTTGACCAGCCGTATCCCGTTTTTTCTGAGGGTCACGGCAGTCAGTTTGGTAACCTCGTCAATATAGTGGTTCAGATCGGTCATCACAAACTGGGGCTGGCCCGGTTTTGAAAAATCCATGACCCGCTTGATAATGGACTCAATCTTGTGGGAGGCAAGCTCCATCTTTTCAATGATGGAAACCACCTTGGTGATATCCCCCATTTGATTGTATATCTTTTTTAAAGCCTTTAAATAAATATAAATACCCGACAGAGGATTTCGAATTTCATGGGCAATACCGGCAGTTACCCTTCCCAGGGAGGTCATCTTATCCTGGATCCTTAAAAAACTCTGGACCTCCATGGAGTTGGTGACATCCATGATATTGGTCAATACCGACTCCACCCCCAGATAATCGATCTTGGTGGCACTTAAAAGTGCCCAACGAAGTGAGGGATCCTCCTGGTCATCTGCAGGTGGGTAATATCTGAAATCCACTTCAAGCCGGGCTATACGATTGGCCAGAAGATCCTGATATTTTTCTTTTATCCTGTCCCTATCTCCTGAATAGACATTTAAAAACCCAGGCGGTTCAAAGGCATGGCCCATGAGATAGTGGATTTCTCTATGCCCGGGATTCTTATATACGATGGAATGATTCTGGATAATGGAAATAAAATTAAGGGAGTTTTCAATCAGGGTTTTAAACCGAATCCGGCTTCTTTGTGTGGCTTTTTCAGCTTTTCTACGTTTCTCTTCCAGATCCATCCGGTAAAGACCCACGGCAATATCATCGGCCACTTCCTTGATAATGATTCTTTCCGTATCATCCATGGCAAGTTTCCGGGGGGTGGAAAGGACCATGAACCCGTAATTGAAGCCCTCATAGGCCAGCTGCACGGCAAGTGCTCCCCGGTCAGCATAGTTTTGCGCCAGAACACAGTCCGTGCATTCCTTTATGGGATCATGTACGGCAAACACCTGATCCGATGCCATGGTTTTTTGAATACACAGGACAAATTCCCGTTTTTTTAAAGAGGCCTTCATCTCTTCAAACCGGGAATTAATCCCTGAATCCGCCACAAGGACAACGTTTTTATCCTTGTCAAAGAGTCCGATCCAGGCATTGTAATATCCCCGCCTGTCCACAAGAACATCACAGATACCCTTGATAAGTTTTCTCCTGTCATTTTCACTGACCAGAAGCCGTCCCACATCCCGGAATGCATTCAAGATGAGGTTCAGTCGTTCAATCTTTTCTACTTTCCCATTTTTTTCCACTCAGAATCCCGTTTACTAAAAATTTCTATTTTTTATTTGAATATGTTTTTTTTCTGCCAATAACAAGAAAAAAAAATGCTCAAAAAAAGCCGGTCCCTTGGGAACCGGCTTAAACACGAAAAATTGTGTGTATTCTTAGAATAAGTTTAAATTTTATAGTCGGTCTTTGGCAGGCTGATGGTAAATTGGGTCCCCTGGTCCTCAACTGAATCCACATGAATCGTTCCATGGTGGGACTCCACAATACTTTTCACAATGGCAAGTCCCAGCCCTGTTCCGTTTATATACCGTGTTTTTTCGTTTTTCACCCTATAAAACCGCTCAAAAATATTTTCCAGGGCCGAAGGAGAGATCCCCAAACCGGTATCTGTCACATGGATCATGGTACAGTCACTGGCCTCATCAGCCCACACCTCAATTTTTCCCCCATTGGGAGTATACCGGATGGCATTGGAAATCAGGTTGGACAAAACCTCTTCTATATTTAACCGGTTTCCCATGATAAAGAGCTCCTTATCAAAGGGTTTATGGCTCAAATGGATGGATTTTTGATCAGCCTGTCCCCTGTAAAGGCTGACATGCTCCTTCATCAATTCTTCCAGATTCAATTCTTCCCTTTCCTGATTAATCAACCCTGATTCAATCTTGGACAGATCTAAAAGCTCGGAAGCCAATTCAGTCAGGGATTTTATTTTTGCAGAACTTCTGGTCAAAATATCCTGCTGTTTATCGGTCAGTCCCCCTGCCAACCCGTCCAGTACTACATTCAACTGCATGAGGACAGAGTTTAACGGACTCTTGATTTCATGGGCCACCATTGAGACGAAATCTGATTTGAGCTGGTCCTCTTTTTTCAGGGCCGTGATATCATGAAAAACCGTCACCGTTCCAAGATTCCTGTTCAAACGGTCCCGGAAGGGAATACAGCGGACCCCTATGATAAGATCCTCTTTCCCTTTTCCCATGGGCACACACACCTCTTCGGTGATCTCTGAAAACATTTCCTTGGGCTGGGCAATGGCCTTGTCGATCATACCAAGGACAGTGGGTTCATCAATCACCTCGGACACAAGCTTGCCAAGGACCGACCGCTTGTGGCTGCCCAGCATCTTTAAACAGGCCGGATTGGCAAGGGCCACCCGTTTCTGGTGGTCAGTGGTCAACACACCGTCCCTGAGGGTATTGATCATCACCCGCATGCGTGATTTTTCCGTGGTAATGTCCTGGAGGGTCCTGATAAATTCAATGGCCTTTGAGATCACCCTCCTCAGTTCCTGGGGGGCAAAGGGTTTGGATAAAAAATCAAAAGCCCCTTTTTTCATGGTTTCAATGGAGTGCTCCAGGGTGGCATATCCGGTGATGATAATGACCACGGTGTCCGGATGCCTGGATTTAAGATCCGAGAGCACATCCAGTCCTGACAAACCGGGCATCATCAGGTCCAAAAGCACAATATCATAGTGCTTTTCTTCAATCATCTTAAGACCCTGAATCCCGTTTTGGGCAACATCCACCTCACAGCCCTCTTCCGACAGCAATCGCTGACAAGCCTTTTGAATACGCTCTTCATCATCCACAACCAG
>PIVS01000482.1 GCA_003353855.1 Desulfobacteraceae bacterium | reverse complement strand
CTATTTGATGAAGAAGAGAAAATAATGATTTTTGAGTGAGTATGTCTAATGATATCACGGTCCCCGCCATTTAGTGTTAATGTGGCAGGAGCCTCCATCAACGCACTGGTCAAGTAACGTGAGGGGGCTCCTTCATTTCCCCTCTCTTTTCTGGACCATTTTTCATATTTTTTCCATTATTTTTTGTGACCGTACTCACTATAACAGGGGGGATTAGAAAAGAATTTTTTATGAGGACCCCAAAATCCTGAACCATCCAAGGATTTCACTTGGATGGTTCAGTGGCGGTTTTTTTCTTGCTTGGCCTGGTATAGCCTTTTGTCTGCGGCCTTTAAAAGGTCTTTTGACGAATCAATACCTTTTTCAGAGACAGCAGAAATTCCATAACTCAACTTTACATAAAAGATCTCATCTTCCACGGATAAAGGGGTTGAAGCCAGTTTCTTTTTTAATCTTTTAATATAATGTTCTGCCTGGGGCTTGCCGGTGGAGGGAAGGATGACAACAAATTCGTCGCCGGCAAACCGGGCCACAATATCAGAATCGCGTTTGAGTTGGTTTAGCCAGTCTGACAGGTGACAAAGGGCCCGGTCTCCATTATCATGCCCAAAGGTGTCATTAATGGATTTGAAATCGTCAAGATCCAGAAAAATCAGGGTCAATTCAATCTGATACCGTTTGGCACGCTGAAATTCTCTTTCAAGGATTCTTTCCATGACCCCCCGGTTCAGCAGACCTGTCAAGGGGTCATGGAAGGCTAAAAATTTCAATTGCTCGTGGGCCGTAACATTTGAAAGGCACAAGGAAACCTTAAGGGCAAGTTGCTCCAATAATGAGGTATCTATGCCGGGTTCAAATCGACTTTTATCCTTGTCTGCCTGGTTGATACTTCCAATGATTATCCCGTCCAGAGTAATCGGGGCAATGGCAATGGAGCCCATTTTATAGTCAGGTATTTCCGGAACCAGGGCGTGGAAAACATCAAGGTTTTCATTGGCCAGCAATGGGCTCAGACTGTTTTGTGTCACAGACAAAAATTTTTCTTTAGGTACAAAGGCTGTGGAGGTTTTTAAGAGCTCTGAGTCCTGAATATCATGGAGCTGTTTTGCAATAAAGCTTTCTTCTATGATTGAAATCCATATATAGTCAATGGAAAATTTGTCACTGATTTCAAATAAAAGTCTTTCAAGAAAATCCTGAAAATTTAAGATGGTGAGAATGCTGATCTCTATTTCGTTGAATTTTCGGACAATTTTCTCATTTTCTTTTAAGCGTATTAAAAGAGACTGTGGAATTTCCATTTTTTATAATCCTGATAGTTTAATACCAATAGGTCCAGTATATTTCCCGCGCCTGTAATCATCACCATTCCTTTAATTTTTCTATCCTCCTTTAATGGTCATGGGGCAGAAAGTCAACTGAGAAAATGGTTATAAATAATTTCAACATGGATTGACCAAGGGATTCGGAAAAATGAATAACTCTAAGGAAAATATCGGTTTAAAGGAAAAAATCGGTTGGCAATTTATTTGCTGCCATGGTCCTGGATTAGGTTAACAATTAGTCCAGGTATTAAAAACCTGGAAAATACTCTGTAAAGACAAGCTGCCTTTCAATCCTGGGGAAGAGGTCCAGGGCAGTTTCAATGGGCAGTTTTTTTGTTTTTATTGCACTGAGCATAACCTTGGTATGCTTGCTGTCATAGTTCGGGAACATGGTTATTTGAATAAATGTGTTCATTCCTTTGAATCTATTTTCGATCATTTTTAAATTATATTTAATCCACAAGTTCTGTTAAAAGTCGTTTTAAAAAAGCTAACCTATACCGGAATATACTACTTATAACCTTTGAATAAAAACAACAACAGGTTTTTGTTTCAGTCGCCCTTTGCTTGCCTTCCACACAGGCCGGGATTTAACAAACGCTTTGGACAGCATTAACCGCATCTTCAAGGCGGTGGCAGCAAAGCCGATAAGCCGGTATGGTTTTCATATATTCCATGAGCTTGGGTACATCTGTGTACTCGATATGTTGAATCTATTGATTGGATTTTCTATTTACTTTAATTCTATTTACTTTTTTTCCTAATTCAATATATAGTATCCTCTATCAATCCAGCACATTAAACTGGCGCTGGAATGGGACTGGTGTGGCTTGACTTTGCAGATGGGTCTGGTAAATATGGTCAACTTTATTATGAGAAAATTTAAAGGTAAAAACATATGGAATCAATAAGTATTCGTAATGGATCCCTCATGGGGTGTGCGGCATTTGTTGTTGTGGTCGCCGGTATGAAGGCCGCGACTGTCCTTGTTGTTCCCTTTCTTCTGGCGATATTTCTTGCCATTATCTGTGCACCGCCTCTGTTCTGGATGCAGAAAAAAGGGGTTCCAAGTTTTGTGGGTATCCTGGTTCTCATGCTGGGTGCTGTTGGGGCTCAAATGGTTTTGGTAACCCTTGTTTCTTCCTCCATTGTTGATTTTTCCAATAACCTTCCTTTTTACCAGGAACGGCTCATGTCCCTGGTCCATCAGAGCCTTGGGTTCTTGTCCGGGTATGGGATTAATGTGGAAGTGGAGAAAGTGATGCAAATATTTGATCCCAGCCATATTCTTAAACTGGCGGCAAATATCCTCAACAGCTTGGGGGGAGTTCTGACCAATACCTTTTTTGTTTTCTTAACCTTTATTTTTATACTTTCCGAGGCATCCGGGTTTGCCAATAAGCTGCGGGCCCTCTCCAGCGACAGGGATGTGGATTTTGATCGCTATTTAAAAATTTCAGACGGGGTTAACCGGTATCTTGGTATCAAGACGCTGACCAGCCTTGGAACTGGTTTGGCCATTACCCTGTGGCTGGTGGTCCAGGGTGTTGATTTCCCGATCATGTGGGGGGTCTTTGCCTTTTTATTCAATTATATTCCCAATATCGGTTCTATTATTGCGGCAGTTCCTGCTGTTTTATTGGCTTTGGTTCAGCTGGGGCCTGTTCCGGCTGCCTTTGCGGGTTTGGGATTTTTGATCGTTAACACGGTGGTGGGCAGCGTGGTTGAACCCCGGATCATGGGGCAGGGAACCGGGCTGTCTGCCCTGGTTGTATTTCTTTCCCTGGCATTTTGGGGATGGGTTCTGGGGCCTGTGGGTATGCTGCTCTCTGTTCCCTTGACCATGGCAGCAAAAATTGTCCTTGGAAGCAGGGATTCCACGCGATGGATGTCTGTGCTCCTTGGTTCAAATAAGGAGACTGCCGCCTTTCTTGGGGAAAAAGAGAACAAATCCAAAACCCCGGTTTAGCGAACATCTCCCTTTATATTGAGGAGGAGGACATCTTTTTTATATTGGGGACCGCCAATGGCCGCTGGAAGAGCTGTTTTTCCCAGGAGGGTTTCCTCCATCCTAGTATCAATAAAAATGCAATCCAAGCTGTTTGCATCCAATGTTAATAATAAGACACCGGGAAAACAAAAATGTTCAAAAAAAAATAAAAAACTTATTTATCCACCGATGGAGGTCATATGGCTGATGGGAATGTCTTTGGCATTGGAATCATTGAGGGAATGAAACAAAGGTTTGTGGGTCAGGGCTGATTCAATAATTGATTTTAATTGGTGATCCGAGGCCCCGTTTCGCAGAGGCGTTAGAATATCTTTTTCATAATTGTTCAAAAGGCAGGGGCGCAGGGTTCCCCGGGAGGTCAGCCTGAGGCGGTTGCACTCGCTGCAAAAATGGGAGGAGATGGGGGTAATGAATCCAACCACCCCTTTTGCATTGGCCAGTTTGAATTTTTTGGCAGGTCCGTCGTTATCCTCCCGTTTCATGGGAATAAGGGGGCCCAGGCTGGATTCAATTTTATCCTGGATTTCCCGGGTCAA
>PIVS01000054.1 GCA_003353855.1 Desulfobacteraceae bacterium | reverse complement strand
ACCCGTACCCATCTCGAACACGGAAGTTAAGCTCTTTAGCGTCGATGGTACTGCATGGGAGACTGTGTGGGAGAGTAGAACGCCGCCAGATTATTCTTCAAAAAGCCCTGATAGTGTATAGCACACCGTCAGGGCTTTTTGCGTTTGGTGTACTATAATTTCCGATGCACAGAATTTCGTTTTTCATCAGCTCTTCATGATACCTTTGATTTTTATGGCATTTTGCACTGAATTAAATAGGAGGCGAATGTGGATAAAAATAACAAAAAAGACGCTTTAAAAACTTAAAAGCCATTGCGGTGATAGGAACTCAATCTCCCCAGGTAAGTAATCCCGGGGCATTAACTAAGCTCAATCATTTGACAATTAAGTTAAATAAACGTGACACCTCATTCAATCCATACCCGCCGGATCAGACATATGATCGCCCATCGACAGGGATTTGGTGATCTTCTGGCTGAAGGATTATTGAGGGTTGGAGAAACTCTGGGGCTGGAAGCCAAAGAACTTTTCGCCAATGAGGTTGCAGGTGTGGGTGACGGCGCCACCTATTCGGCAAGGGAATATTTGATGAATGGTTTGCTGTATGGCTTTGAGCCTCGACAGCCTATAGCCATGCTTCATGAGGTCAGCAGGCTTATCGGCATGTGGGTTATGAACCTGCAATATGCTGGATCTACACCGGTTTCCGGGGATGTATACCGGGGGGCTGCAGCCAAATTTTGGGGCCACGATAGGGCCTGGGACCCGAAGAAAGATGATACAATTGCAGAGTTTAATTTCACTGATCCGGTTCAAACCGTTTTTATGAACACTGATGTGCTTGTACCAGGTGAGGGTGACATTGTTCTAAGCCGTAAAGGCCGAACCCAGGACCTGGAAGTTTTTAAAAAGATGAGGGATGAGTTCTATCAATTAAGAGGGTGGAATCTTGAAACCGGCTATCCAACGGCAGAAAAGCTTTGTGAACTTGGTCCTTCGGATCTTAATTCGGACCTTTAATAAGGGTTACCCACCTAAAGCATGGGAAAAGAGAACAGATTAACATGATGGCAGACCCGGAAGGCCAGAACAGACTGTTCGGTTATATATACAAGGTGTTTTTCCAGAGGTCCTAAGGCCATGGGATATTGACGGAATAAATTTATTTTTGTTCCGGGACTTGCTTCAATAGATGTGTGTCCATTGTTTGGTTTACAGGAACAAATTCCATACCAAAATTTTTCATTTCATAGATACAGATATTGTCAACGGTCAGGCACCCATCGGCTGTGATGGTATATCTGTTTGAAAGAAGCGAGACCTCTTTTATATGGGCATGTACTTCTATGGTTTTGTTGGATGGAATGATCTGGCCTCTATATATCCATTCATGGGTGTGGCCAGGTATCATTTGCGCACTATACTGGTCTGCAGGGATATCGAATTTTTCTAAAAGAAAGAAACGGAGCAGTTGTAAAAAAGATTCCACCCCAAGTGATCCGGGGCAAACCGGGTCCTGGTAAAAATGGGCGTTAAAGAACCATTCTTTTGGGTCCACTTTTTTAATCGCCTTGATGTAACCTTTTTTATAAAGCCCTGCATCAGGATCTATCAGTTCTATATGGTCTATCATTCTCAGGGCCTTGGACGGCATCCCGGAATTATTGCCGGTTAGTTTATCTTCCGGGGTCATGGGTGCGTCATCGGCAAATATATGGTGGGGGGAGTCAATTGGTGAAAGAGGATTTTTATTAAATTCACTGTCCCGGATACCCACCTGGTTGGAAAGAGATGCTTTTGTGAAAAAGCCAAAATTAGTTGTTCCCTTGTATACACATCGGCCATTACTTCTTACATCCATCTCAAAATCCTGGATAATCATACCCCCTGCCTTGGAAACGTCGGTCATCCGGCTTCGAATGGTTAGTGTTCCTGAATTTTTTTGTATGGGTTCGGATACCTTGGCTGTGCCGCCCAGGTTCCTGAAATGGAGGCGGTCATTACTTGCCAGGGCTGAACCTGCATAGGCTGCAAGCCACCCGCAGGGCTGGAGAGCAATTTCAAGGAGGATACAATAGGGCATGGTTTTGGTCCTGTTGGCCGAAAAATACCAGGCATCCTCGGGAATATCGTATTCAACTTCAATCCATCCCCCTGGCTGCATTTTCCACTGGGGATGATCTGCTTTCAGCACCCGATCCATGAAAAAATAGGGTGGGCGGGGCAATCTGGCAATTTGTCTTTCTTTGTCAAAAAGTTTATATTTTTCTCCAAAGGCCTCTGAAGGATTACCCTGGGCAAAGGCCAGGATGCTCTCCCTTGAAAAAAGGGGGGTGTTTTTAAATTTTTCTTGTAATGATGAGTCCATGATAGCTTCAAATCCTGTGATGCTGGCTACCACAGTCTGGTTTTCGTCCAGGAACGTGAAATACCCCTTTATTTTATGTGGAGTTTCTTCATTTACCGTAAAGAGAATTCGAACCTTTCCCTTTAGTTTTTTATAGGAAGAATAGAGGCGAAGGTTTGCCATATAGCTTGGCAGACAGACCTGTTTTTTTGTTTCATGGGACCATACAATAGCCGCCTGGAATGCAGCATCCAGCATCATTGGATCTATTGCCCACCCTTTGCTGTGCGGCAGTTTATACCATTGTTCAGGTTTGGGCGCCAATTGGGTGACAACTTCAATTCCCTTGCCAGAGACTCCGTTGATAGCAGTGATGCACTGGAGGCCTTTTCCGTGGAATAAGACTTCTTCGTAGACTTTTTTCAAGGAGATTTCAGATGGTTTGAGATCCATGAATGCGGCCTTGGAAAGAACCGGTGGCTGGGGCAGATTGTCTTTTAGTCTTATGAGACTGCTGGCGTGGTTCACATGGCCATCCTGTGATCTAAGATTGCCAGGGGTGGTGAAACCGGATTTGCAGGGGCTGCATTTCCCAAGATTAACCTGGATCTCCAGCTCATCGTTTTTGGGTGATATCCCTTTTAGAAGACGCATGTCGTCCATACCGGCAAAGAGGAGGCCCGGATTGTTTTTTTCAGCAGAATGGGCCAAAAGCTCTATGAGCAATGCAAAGGGAACTACCGGTTCCCTGTCTATCTTGTGGGAGTCAATAATGGGAGAGGCCTCATAACCAAAGGATTGCTTTAATACTGGCTTCAAAACCGGTTTTTTTGAGGGGGGATCCTGTAAAATTTGGGCACCAATGACAATTTCAACTGGTGTTGTGTCTGGATTTCCCATCTCCTTGAGCAATTGCAAAGCTCCCTTCTCCAAGGGGATAAGATCAATTCCTTTTTTTAAGAATTCTTGTTTTAGGCCGTCACCCACCATACCGCCGGCCCAGGGGCCCCAGTTCATGGACAGAAATCGGCACGAAGGTCGGGTCAGGGTCAGTTTCTGGGCTGTTTTGTTAAGAACTTCATTGGCCATGGCATAGTCACATTGACCGGTATTGCCGGTTCTGGCAGCAACGGAAGAGAACAGAACAAAATATTTAATGGGATCGTCCTTGGTGGATACCATTAGCGTATCAAGACCTTCCACCTTGGTGTTGAAAACCCGGTTAAACTGATCCAGACGTTTGTCCAAAATGAGTTTGTCCTCTAATACACCGGCACCGTGGATGACTGCTGAGATTTTAGTAAATTCTTTGCGGACATCTGAGAAAATTTTATTAATTTCATTCTGGTCCCGTATATCGGCTGAAAAATATTTTACCTGTGAACCACATTCACTAATCCGGGTTATGTTGTCCTGAATTGCCCGATTGGATAAAAAAAGCTGGTATTGTTTTTCAACCTCGGAAGGTTTGGGTTTTTGATCAGTAAACCCATGGGTTAAGATTTGTTTTTTCATATCCGAAGGATCGATAATTCCCTGTATCCAGGCAGGCTCGATAAATGGTTCAGGGGATCGTCCCACAAGGATGATTTTTGGAGAATAGGCCCGGGCAAGTTGAACCGCACATTCAGCGGTGACACCCTTGGCGCCCCCTGTAATAACCACCACATCATCGGAAGCCAAATCAACAGCACCCAGATCAACAGCACCTTCTGGAATCTCTTTGTTCTCAAGGGTTGGAATATTGCAGTTATCTCCGTCCAATCCCATTTCAACCGTACCATGGGTCATCATTAAGGCGACTGCTGTCTCGGAATGTTCAATACATTTATCAACAGAATCCGGCAGATCCAGGGCTCGGCACAACACCTCTTTCCATTCAAGACCGGCAGTTTTTGTAAGTCCTGCCAGTCCTCCATAAATCGGGCTGGCTGAAAATGAGGGAGCATTGAATCCAAAACCGCCTCCCATAAAGCTTATGGTCGTGAGGAATCCACCTTTTTTTGCGGCAGAAGATATCAGGTGGGGACCATTTTTTTGTGCCAGACAAAAGGCAGACTTTAAAAAGGCTTTTGCCCTTTTGGAATCCGGGTGTTTAAATGAATCCGGTATGATGACAATACCAGCGGCATCGGGCAGGTCCGGAATATTATCTTGATTGATGTCAATAAGTTCGGCTGCTATTCCCTGTTTTTCAAACTCCTGTTTGAAAACGGCTGCTATTCCGGAGTTGTCACGGGTTAAATAGACTTTTCTTTCGGGAGACAACTCAATTTTTGCGCCATTGTAAAACCGAATTTGATTTGTGGGAAATGCCTTTAGACTAATTTCCTGCCGTACAATCAGGTTTTGGTCAGTGGCACTTGAAGGGGCTAAATTTTCATCCCCGGCATGGGCTGCAGTTTTTTTTTTATCAGTATTGTTATCCATAGTTAAAACGGCCGGACTATCAGGGGTGATAAATCCGACAATGTCCTGGATGGTTTTTAAACCGGCCATGTCTTCCGAAGATATGGTATTGATATCAGATAGCTCCTGTTCCAGCTTGGACAAAATTTCCACCCGTTTGATGGAGTCAATGCCAAGGTCAGATTCAAGATTCATCTCAGATTCCAGCATTTCCACAGGGAAACCGGTCAGTTCACTAATGGCATCCACAAGAACATTGAAAATTTTTCCAGGATTGCCCAGTGAATCAGGTGAATCAGGTGAATCAGGAGATGCCTTTGTTGGTGCTGAAATCTCAACAACCTCTTCGTGAGAAGGCATTTCAGGCTGAATGGCAAGGCAGATATCATCCAGGGTTTTTACAGATCCCATATGGTCAGTGGATAAGCCGTTCCCACTGGGAATCTGTTTTTCAAGCTCGGAAATAATTTCAACTTTTTTAATGGAATCAATGCCCAAATCAGATTCAATATCCATTTCCGGTTCCAGCATTTCCACGGGAAATCCGGTCAGCCGGCCTACTATTTCAAAAAGGATTTGCCGGATTGGTAATGGGGCAGAAGAGGAAGTAGCAGCCGGCGGCGTCGATGATGAAGAATTGCCGGTAATGCCTTGGGGTACAAGACTTTCCTGTGCCTGGGTATTCACAGCCGCAGGGGGCACAACAGCAGAGATTTTTTCACGGGTGTCGGTGGATTGTATTTGTTCTTGGACCTGTAATGGTTCAGACTCAATTGGCCGGGGTCCGGGCTCTGAACCGGGTGGTGTTGCCGGTTGCGCAGCCGGTGCGGCATGGATTCCGGAAGGAACATTGCTGACAAATCCCCGGGTTTGTTCCATCATGCTGGCCAGGGTTTTGCTGGCCTGGGCCTGGGTTTCCAAAAATTTTTCATGGGCCTGGGCAGTTTGTGACTGAAGTTGCTGCATGGCTTCAAGTCCCCTTTGAACCAGGTAAATGGCTTCTGAAGAATGGGCGGTGGGGGCATGATTTTGTTGAAAAGCTTTGGGTGATCTCATATTTGATCCTTGTATGGCAGGCTTTTTGGTTTCAGGCTTCTTAATTTCAGGTTTCTTAGTTTCAGGCCTGGTTTGTTTCACCATGGTGGGTTCATTGGTTGTGGGCATAGGGAAAACGGTATCCGGTTTTTTTGAGGGCTTTGGATTCGCGCCGGAGAGCATTACCCTCATTTTTTTTGCCCTTGGCTGTACCATTTTTTCTTCCCACTGGGTCAGGTCCACAAAAAAGCCCTTGGCTGCAATTGTACAGAGTACCCGGGCAAGATCTTCCATCCCTGATTTTTTTCCGGCAGATGCATCCAGGGAAAGGGCGGTGACCTCTTCTTCTTTTACTATGGATTTTACAAGTCCTGTCAGGATAGCTTTGGGACCGATTTCTACAAATGTAGAAACACCCTTTTTGCACATTTGTTCTATATTATCGATGAAATTGACCGGGTGCATGAGTTGATTGCCAAGGATATCCTTGATCCGGTCAGACTCGCCAGGATAGGGGGCGCCGGTTGTATTGGACAAAACATCAATCTTGGTGGGGCTTACCTGTTTATTTTTAATATATTCTTTGAAGGGGGCTGCGGCCTCTTCAACCAGTCTGCTGTGGAATGCAGCCGCCACAGGAAGCTTGACCGCCTGCATCTTTTTTTGTTTGCAGAGAATATTTGCCCTGTCGATTTCATGGGTGGGGCCGGAAAGAACTCCCTGGCTGGGGCTGTTTTTATTGGCAAGGACAAGGTCAAGGTTTTCATCTGCAATCAGATCTTCAATATCCTGAATGGGGGCTTGAACGGCCAGCATGCTGCCGGAATCTGTACTCTCATTTCCGGCCGCTGCCATGTATTTCCCCCTTGCAGCAGAAAGCTGTAAGAAGATATCCCTATCTATCCATCCGGCAGCATAAAGGGCTGATAATTCACCGAAACTGTGGCCGCAGGTCATGGCAGGTGCAACCTTGAATCGTCTTAAAACTTCTGTCATTCCAAGACAAATTGCCCCAAGGGCCGGCTGGGCAATATCTGTTTGTCTTAATGCGTCTTCTGATTGGGTTTTGGTCTGCAGGTGTTTGGGCGGTGGGAAAATATAGTCCACCAGTAACTTAAATGGCTTGTCTATATTTTCTTCTTGAAAGCGTGCCTGGGCAAGGCAAATAGCTTCCATGGCTTCGGGAAATACCGAAGACAGGGTTTTTGCCATCTGTGTATACTGGCTGCCCTGGCCGGGAAATAAAAACCCAAGTTTTCCAGCTGGTTTGCCCGATGCAAAAAATATGGACCCCTGGGAATTTGTTTTATTTGCTATTGTAAGAAGGGCGTTTTCAATCAGTTCATGGAGATCATCCTCTTTTTTCAGGAGGATCAAGAGCCTGAATTCATCATCACAGGAGAAGTTTTGTCTGGATTCAAAGGCTTGCCAGGCAATGGCCGCTTTCTTTCCCCCTGGATCAGGTTCAAGGCTCGTACCGGCATAAACATTGACCTTTTCCTTGAAACGATTTATCTGGTCTGAAAGAGCTTCTTTTCTACTGGAGGAAAAGGCAAGGATCTGGACGGAGCCATCCCAGGATACATGGGATTTGACGGGGTCATATTCTTCCAGAACCGCATGGAAATTGCTTCCGCCAAAACCAAATGCGCTGATACCAGCTCGTCTTGGATGGCTGTGCCCAGGTTGTGCCATCCAGGGTTTGGAAAGGGCATTCAGGTAAAAGGCTGACTTGCTGATTGCAAGTTCAGGATCAGGGGTGTCGGCTTTTAATGTGGGGGGAATTACTTTGTTATACAGGGAAAGGGCGGTTTTGATTATGCCCGCAGCCCCTGCTGCCGCCTTTGAGTGCCCGATCATTGATTTGACCGACCCGATGGCTATCTTATTTTGGATCTCCCCCTTTGAATCCTGATGGTCAAAACAAGATTTTAATGCAGTGAATTCCACCTTATCTCCAACCCGGGTGCCGGTGCCGTGGGCTTCAATAAGCTCCACAGTGGAGGGATGAACCTTTCCTAAATCATAGGCTTGATTCAATGCCTTTAACTGGCCCGCGGCTTCCGGGGCATAGATGGCCGATGTTTTGCCGTCACTGGAAGTTCCCATTCCTTTGATGATGGCATAAATCCTGTCTTTATCCCGTTCAGCATCTTCAAGGCGTTTGAGAACCAGCATACCAATGCCTTCTCCCAATACCGTTCCATCGGCATCCTTTGAAAATGGTTTTATATCACTGGTGTGGGAAAGGACCCCGGTCTTTGAAAAACACATATGCATGAAAATATCGTTAAGGGTATCCACCCCGCCTGTTATGGACATGTCGCATCTATGGGATAATAATTCCATGACAGAGGTGTGCATCGCGGCCAGGGAGCTGGCACAGGCGGCATCACTGACGCTGTTGGTTCCGGACAGATTTAAGCGGTTGGCAATCCTGCCGGCCACTACATTGCCCAGAAGGCCGGGAAAGGAGTTCTCCTGCCAGGGGACATAGGAATCTTGAATCCGGTGAATAATTTCTTTTTTTTTCCCAGGACTGATACCTGAATCATCCAGGGCTTTTTTCCAGATGGGGTGACCAAGCCTTGCTCCCAGGGGGATGACAAGTTCCTGGGTGCCGGTAACACCCAAAATTACATTGACAGTTTTTTCTTCAAGATAGGGATGGCTGATTGGATACCCGGCATCTTCCAGGGCCATTCTGGCAACTTCCAGCCCCAAAAGCTGGGAGGTATCTGTTGCCGCAAGGTTATTGGGCGGGATCCCGTAGCTTAAGGGATCAAAGGCGATGCTGGGAATAAATCCGCCCCGGGTGCAATAGGTGTGATCCGGGGTTGCGGGGTCCTGGTCAAAATAATCCTTTAATTTCCAATGGGTTTCATCGGGAATATCTTCAATGGCATCAATTCCATTGAAAAGCAGGTGCCAGTATTCCTTTAGATTGCTGGATTTCGGGAAAATACAGCCCATTCCGATGATAGCGACAACGTTTTTCTTTGAATTTTTTTCTGTCTTGTTCATGGCATTTTTTTTTAAATTATTAGTAAATTTAATGGGAATATACTATTGGAAATGGGGGAAATCATCCATTGGCAGGGTTTTTGACAAAAGTTTTACAATAAGATTTTCCTGGACATCAGGGAAGCAGTTCTTGTTTTTGCATGGGTTTAAAGGAAGTTATTTCCAGGGGCAGTTCAATGCCCTGGGCCCGGAGAAAAGATACCCTTGTGCAGATACAGGCCCCAAACAAGAGATTCAATGCCACTTCTGCAGTTTTTCTGTTTTCATGGCTCTCAAGGAAGCTGCCTTTCACCCATTGGTTAAAGGCACCAATGGATGGTCCACACCAGATTTGGTAATCCATCTTCCTTTGGGGTATGCCATTAATTGCCCACCGGGAGGACTGGCCCAGATAGGATCTGAATACCAGGGCCATTTTATATTTGGGATCTGTTTGTGCCCTTTGGATTTCCTTTGGATTTCCCGACTTTTCAAAAAAGAGTTTGGTGGACTGCCATGCATTTTCAAACCCGGTCAGGAGAAATTTTTCTTCAATCTCTTTCCGGGATTTTTCATTAATTTCCTCAAAACAGGAATGGGTTTTGTAAAGCTGGTAGAGTTTTTCCGCCCTGACCGGAAACATGGTCCCCCGTTTCAAGACCTGTACCCTGGCACCGATTTCAAACATATCAGCCGCAGGCGCCATTGCCACATCAGCCTGTTCAGCCTGGCATAGCAGTTTTTTGACTTCTTCACAAACACCGGCTTCCACACAAGACTGGTTAATGGAACCTGTCAGGATATAGGCTGCCCCCATGCCGAAAGCTGCAGCTGCTGATTCCGGGGTGGCAATGCCGCCGGCCATTCCCACGCACAGAGGTGTTTTGTATTGATAGGTTTCCATGAATTCATTTTTAAGGGCAATCATGGTGGGTAAAAGGGTGAGAGCCGGCCGGTTGTCTGTGTGGCCACCTGAATCTGCCTCTGCGGTTAAATCCTGGGCCATGGGAATTTTTTGTGACAGCTCGGCTTCTTCCCTTGTGATAAGACCTGATTCCAGTAATTGAGTGACCAGTTTTTCAGGTGGCGGTGCAAAAAACTGTCTGGCGATTTCAATTCTGGAAACTTTTGCAATAATGCGGTTGGGGGTTATAATATCATTGGCTTGATCCTGGAAAATTCCTTTGACCCGATAATAGACAAGGGGCAGGGTCATCCGCATGAATGCAGCCGCACTGATTAAGCGGATTTGATGTTTCAGGTAGAGCTCCACGGTGGCCATCTCATGGGCGGGATCTCCCAGGCTGTGAATCAGATTGAAACCAAAGGGTTTGTCCTGAAGGCTTTGTTTCAGCTCAATGATATTTTCTTCAATTTTATCCAGAGAAAGGCCACCAGCACCTAAGAATCCCACCATGCCGTTTTCAGCCATGGTTTTTACCATTTGGGCCGAGGATATTCCATTTGCCATGGCACCTGCCACGTAAGGGTAGGTTAATCCATGTCTTTTTTTAAAGCGTGTATCCCCGAGATTTTCCAGGCCAACCCCCGGTAAAAAAGCAATCTTACCAGTTATGTCAGAGGCGGATGTTTCCAACAGGGCCTCTTCTTTGGTTGAAAAAGAGAATTGTCCGTTGGTCTCTGTGATATAGGCAGGTTTTGATATCTGCATTAATTTTTTTTTAAAATCGGTTGGATTGTCCATGGCGTAATTATCACTATTCAAAAATTGTTGGTTAAGGGTTCTTGACATGGCTTCCAGCTGTCTTTACACCCGGTTCAATAGAACGAGGATATCTTTTAGCATATAAGCAGGTTAATAATCAATGCCTGCTTTGATGTTGCATGGATATATGCCCAGTTTTACAGGGCTTTTGAAGATTTATTGGAATTAGTTTATCGTCCCGGATCGCCTTTTACAAAGGCCGGGCCATAGCCGATGTTAGGGTTGAACTTGATGGTTTCGGACATTAAAAAGCTCCCCGGGGTCAGTTTCTCGGATGAAATTTTTGATGCATTTTTATCAAATATTCCTTTGAAATATGGGTGTAAATTTGGGTGGTGGAGATATCTGAGTGGCCCAGCATGGTCTGGACAGATCTCAAGTCTGCACCGCCTTCCAGCAGGTGGGTGGCAAAAGAATGCCGCAGGGTATGGGGGGTGATATTTTTGGAGATTCCGGCCAGAATAGCATTTTGTTTTATGATTTTCCAAAATGCCTGCCGTGTCATGGGTTTCCCGGCCCTTGCAACAAACAGGTATTGGCTTGGGATATTTTTTAAAACCAGGGGGCGTGCTGTGTCAACCCACTCCCGGGTAATGGATTTGGCCTTGGCGCCGATGGGAACAATTCTTTCCCTGGATCCTTTTCCCATGACCCGCAAAAGACCGGCATCCAGGTTTACATCCTGGAGCTTAAGAAAGATCAATTCCGATACCCTGAGACCTGCGCCGTACATGATTTCCATCATGGCGATGTTCCTGATCCCCTTGGGTTTTGTCAAATCTCCCGTATTCAAAAGTGTTTCAACTTCCTCAATGGACATGATTTTTGGAAGTGCCTGGCCAATTTTAGGGATATCCACATCTTTTACCGGATTTACGCTTAAGAGCTTTTCGCCGATGAGATATTTGTAAAATCCCCGTATGGTAATCAGGTGTCTGGCCCTGGATTTTGAAGATAAACCTTTTTTGGCCAGGTGAATCAGCCATGCCAGGATGACGGTGGTATCTGCCTTACCCATGTTATCAATCCGGTTTTTTTCAAGGAAATCACCATAGCCTGCCAGATCGGTTGAATAGGATTCAATGCTGTTATGGGACAGACCTTTTTCAATTATTAGAAAATCTATATATTTTTCGATTAAATGATCCATGTGATTATCAATGTTTATAAGAATATTTCAGATACGCATCTGAAACCAATGGTGTTGGAGGAAAATCCGTTTTTAAACAATGCCCGGGAACTGTTGGTTAAATCTGGGTTTGCATTCCATGCCCCTCCCTTTACAATACAATATCTGGTATCCTGTTTTGTCTTAAAAGGGGGCTTTTCCATATCAGAAGTCCATTCCATTACATTTCCCAGCATATCCACAATTTTGAATTCATTGGCATCATCGTCATATTCATCCACGGGGCAGGTGTCTGAGAGCCCGCTTTTTTCAATGTTGAGGGCAGCTGGTTTGAATTCGTTCCCCCAGGGATATTTGTATCCTAAATCAGTTCTGGCGGCAGATTCCCATTCAGCTTCGGTGGGTATCCGTCTGCCTATCCAGGAGGCATAGGCAAGGGCATCTTCCAGGCTGACCTGAACAACCGGATGGTTTCGTTTTCCGTGAAGGGAGGAACCGGGACCTGACGGCTGGTGCCAGCAAGCCCCTTCAACTTCTTCAGACCCTGCACTTTTATTCCAGGAAGCAGTGTTGCCATTCTTCTTATATCTGGC
The DNA here is from genome assembly GCA_003353855.1 of Desulfobacteraceae bacterium. Classification (GTDB taxonomy): domain Bacteria; phylum Desulfobacterota; class Desulfobacteria; order Desulfobacterales; family Desulfobacteraceae; genus NBML01. Next base: position 4,363 of record PIVS01000054.1, on the reverse strand, counting down.
ATGGTAAATAACACCAACCCCTTTTTTTTCTGCCGTGGTGAGATAGCCGGTTTGGTCAATGAATATTTCAAAAAGAGAATTGGTAACCGCGTATCTGCCGATATACACTTCAGGCATGTCAAATTGTTGCAGTTCCAGGCTGGCTTTAAAACTTTTTTTTGTGCCAATGGTGTATTTCCCCCTGGGAACCGTTACATAGACATTAAATTTTTTTTCTCTTTCCCCCAGGGTGTCATCAAAGTGTTCGGCAAGTTCCTGTTTTTCTCTGAATTCTTCAAGTGCTTCGAGTTCCTCTTTATCAAGTCCGTTAACGGTTTCAAGCTCCTCGCCCTCGTCCAGTTCAATCTGTTCGATCAGGTCATCTTCATCAATAATTTCGGTATCATCATCCAGCTCCTCAATGATGTCATCCTCAATCAGCTCCTCACCTTCGTCCAGCTCTATTTCTTCAGTGTCTTCATCTTCCTCGTCAATGACCTCAAGCTCCTCGCCTTCCTCCAGCTCAATCTGGTCATCTTCATCAATAATTTCGGTATCATCATCCAGCTCCTCAATGATGTTGTCCTCAATCAATTCATCCTCAATCAGTTCATCCTCCTCTACCTCTTCAAATTCCTCATCTTCTATTTCTTCAAACTCATCCATATCTGAAAGAACCTCATGGGTGAGTTTGCTGAGGATTTTTTTAATTTCTTTTATGATATCTATGGATTCATTGTCTGCGGTATCAATTTGAAGAGTTTCAAGGAAATCTGTGACTGTTTTAAGGATGCCTGTGGCCTGTTCAAGATCGATATCACCGGTTTTTACCGCATCGGCGAAACTGTTTAAAAGGTTGCTTTTTCCCTCCTCTGACATATCAAAGATATTGGCATCTGTAAGAATGAGGTTTTCAGGATTAAGATCTTTTTTCGAAAGCTTTTTCAGATCTGCGTTGATGGAGGATTTGAGGCTGAAAAAATTTCTTCTTTTTGATTTGATTCTAGAAAAGTCATCTTCCACATCCCAAACCATTTTTATCAGGGTATCTGTATCAATGAGTTTGAGTGCCTTAATTGCATCCTCTGAATCGTAAAACGATCGAATGGCTGAAATGGTTTTTTGCTTTACTGAACCGGGTCTGTATTTCAGGTTTTTAACTGCCTGTTCAATTCCTTCAGGTGAGATGGCTATATTGGCCAAGGGATGGTGTCTCCTTTTGCAATGGTTGAATCCGGCATCTATTATTATATATTCCTTTGATTATTACAACTGGATCGGTTGAAAATTCAGATAAATAACCATGGTTGGGAAAATATCAGACCTGCTGCAAATAGCTATTGCAAAACTATTATGATTGATATTTTTTTAAATTGTGCTAAAAATATATGGGTATGAGTAAAATATTAACAATTTCAGGACAGAAGGGCGGTTCCGGCAAAAGTGTTACGGCAGTGAACCTTGCGGTTTCCCTTGCATTATACGGGAAAAAAACACTCCTTATGGACTGTGACCCCCAGGGTTCTGCCACGGAATGGACCGGTATTAACGCATTGGGGTATCCCTTTAATCTGGCTTCTGTTTTAAGTGGCAAGTCGACAATTATTGAGGCCATTGTGAAAACCGAGTTTAATTGTATGGATATATTGCCCGCTGGATTTGATCTTTTCCCTGTTGCATCAAAATTGGCAGGAACCGTTGCCAATGAGAAAATTCTACGCCTTTTTCTGGAAGATATTGAGCCCGATTACGATTATATCATCATTGATGCCCCTTCTTCATATGGGTTTTTAAGTGTTGCTGCCCTGACTGCCGCCGACTGGTTAATCATTGCCATGTGTACCAGGTACAACTGTGCTGAAGGCTTTCATTGTTTGCTTAAATTGATAAGACATATTCGGGATACCCATCAAACTTCATTGAAAATATCAAACCTCTTGTTCAATCGCTGTAAAGCAGATACGGAAATCAGTCGGTTCCTGGTAGATCAAAACTTGACAGAAATTAAAAACATGGTATCCAAGACCTTTATTCCGGAAGATGAGGCTGTTATAAAATCCATTGATAAAAAAATGCCCCTTGCACTTTATGATATAAAAAGCCCTGCATCTTCGGCATACTTGAGTTTTGCAAAGGAAATGATATTGGTATTTAAATAAAATTGAGGTGACCTGTGAAGCTTACAAATCCGGAAACAATTCAGGAAAGCGAAAAAGAATTCATTGACACAATAAATGCAGAACTTGATTGGGATACCATTGAAAAATTATTGCTGGAAAAACATCAGTTTGTAATTCAGGATGAGGTTGATTATAAAGAGGGGAATCTTATTGTCCATAATAATCAAATCGCCTATAAGTTTGATTTTGAAATAAGGGTACCCCTGTCGGTGATCTTTAACCGCCAGGGAGAATGTCTTGAAGTTTCAACCCAGAGGGAGGATGTTGAAGAGGGGGAAGCCAATCTATCTGAAGAAGAGGATATGAAAGAGGAGATAATAGAAGACAATGATATGACCGGAGCGTCTGTAAAGACGCCAACCAGTGATAAAGTCGGACAAATAGCCTCGGATATCGCAGATATGATTTCTGATATTAATCAGGGAGAGGAATAATGGAGAAAGATTTAAATTCGGATAAGGAAATCGATCCTTGGGTTGTAAAAACGCAATTGGATGAGATACTTACCAGGGAAATTACCTCTTTCATTGATATTGAGTCCGATGCTGCAATGATGTCTTTTAATCTGGCAACCATATCATCCATAACCATTATTGTTGAGCGGGAGAGGGAAATTAGACAATATTCAGATTTTCCTCCCGAGCGGTATCAGCTTGATAGTTTTACCAGCGAATTGGTGGATATCGGGCTTGAAAAGGATGACTATCTTAAAACTGCCATCGTCACATCCCTGAAAAGCGGTTACATAAGTGAGAGCGAAAAAGGTGAATTCAAGGCTGAAATGCCTTCTTTCATGATGGCTGGCTTTCTGGACAGCATGTTTCCGGGTATGCAGGGCATGAATTTGATTGCCTTTGTTCTTCAGATGAACCATGAGGTGAATTCCGGTCGAAAAACCCTTGAGCTTGCCAAGCAAAGTTTTGAATCCGCATTGAAAAGCCGTGGGGTTGCCGTGTCCCGGGATCATGCGGAAAAGCGTGCTTCGGAGATGGCTTCGGGTGCTCAGAAAGCTACCTTCCAGGCAAAAGAAATTTCAGAAAAACTCAAGAAAGAAAACCTTGACCGCCTCTCAGTCTTGATGAAAACCCGGAAAAAACGGTCGGGTGAATATACGGAAAAGGTTCAGGTCAAGGATGTTTTTGATAAAGGGCCTTCCAAGGAAGAGATTGCCGTCAGGAAAGCCGAACTTGCAAAAGCCGAGCTTGCAAAAGTCGAGGAAATTGCCAGAAAAGAAGCAGAGCTGGAACGGCAGCTGGCTGAAAAAGATGAACGGATAAAAGAAGCTGAGGAGGTGGCCAAGAAGGCTGCAAAACAGCTCAAAGAACTGGAAGAAAAAGAGCTGGCTTTGAAGGCAGCCCAGGAAAAAGCAAAAGAATTTGCGGCAAAGGAAGCGCAAATGGCTGAGAGGGAAGCCCAGCTTAAAGCCATGGAAGATAGGGTAAAGCAGCAAGAAGAAGATCAAGCCCGCAGGGAAGAGGATGTCAAACTTCAAAAGGTACAGGACAGGCAAGAAAAAGTAAGATCAGAAGAGGACATTGAATCCCGGATTGCGGCATTTGAAAGCGAACTTGCCATGCCTTGCCCCTTGTGTACCAATGGGGAAATTGAGGAAAAAACAACTGAAAAAGGCAAACAATTTTTTTCCTGCACAAAGCCGGATTGCCGGTTTGTGAGCTGGGATAAACCCTTTCACTTTGAATGTCCCCTGTGTAAAAATCCATTTTTAATTGAAATGCAGGCGGCCGATGATGAAAAAGGGCTTAAATGCCCCCGGGCAGCCTGTTCTTATAGCCAGAACAACCTATTGGATCCCAAACAGAATATGGCCAGTGCCCTGGCCGATTCAAAACCTAAAAAGAAAAGAAGGGTTGTCAGAAGAAAGAGGCGCTAATGAATATATCGTTTTTGGATGAGCGACTTGAAAGTATCTACTTAAAAGTCAAAGAGGGCTCCCGTCTTTCAAAGGAAGACGGGATTTGTATTTATGAGACCCAGGACCTGTTAGGACTTGGCAATATAGCCAATTATGTCCGTTGCAGCCTTCACGGGAACAAGGCCTTTTATGTCTATAACCAGCATTTGAATTATACCAATATCTGTAAGAACCGGTGCCGGTTTTGTGCCTATGCCAAAGACAGCGGGGAAAAGGATTCCTATGTCTGGTCCATGGAGGAAATCGAAAAACGGCTCATGGAACGGATTGA
>PIVS01001023.1 GCA_003353855.1 Desulfobacteraceae bacterium | reverse complement strand
GCGCTGGACCATGATATGGTGTTGCCATTTTCATCGGCTATGGTGACGATGGTGTTGTTAAACGTTGATTGAATATGCACAATACCTGTGGATATATTCTTTCTCACCCGTTTTTTGGATACAGCTTTTTTAGACTTTTTTGCCATAACTTTTGTTACCTTTTTATATTATCCTACTTTTTCTTTTTAACTGCTGTTCGTTTAGGTCCCTTTCTGGTCCTGGCATTTGTACTGGTCCGCTGACCATGACAGGGAAGACCTTTACGGTGACGCAGACCTCTGTAACATCCGAGATCCATCAATCGTTTAATATTCATGGAAACATCGGATCTGAGTTCACCTTCAACCTTGAACTCAGCGTCAATGACTTTTCTGATTTCATTAACCTGTACTTCTGTCAGATCGTTAGCTTTTGTGGTTGGATCAATACCTGTTTTCTCAAGAATCAGCTTTGATCTGCTGTTTCCGATACCATAAATATAAGTCAAGGCGATCCATGCGTGTTTATCTTTTGGTAAATCTACTCCTGCGATACGTGCCAAATTTCTTTCCCCCTATCCCTGACGCTGTTTATGGCGCTTGTTTATACAAATGACTCTTATGACACCACGTCTTTTAATTACTTTGCAGTCTCTACAAATTTTCTTAACAGATGCTCTAACTTTCATCCATTTACTCCTAATCTTGATTTGTATTTTTTATCAATTTAAATTTACTGGATAAAAAATTATTTGAATCTATATGTAATTCTGCCACGGCTCAGATCATAGGGTGATATTTCAACGGTCACCCTGTCGCCGGGTAGAATCTTTATAAAATGCATTCTCATTTTCCCGGAAATATGGGCCAGCAAAACATGTTTGTTTTCCAACTCAACCTTAAACATTGCATTGGGCAGTGTTTCTAATACTTTCCCGTCAACTTTGATGGGTTCTTCTTTGGCCATAAT
>PIVS01001022.1 GCA_003353855.1 Desulfobacteraceae bacterium | reverse complement strand
GTCAAGCTCTGAAAAATAATTTTTGATTTTTCAATGATTTTTTACTAGTAGACAACATGGGAGGAGGGCCGAGGAGAGGCCGTCTCTTAATTCTTTCCGTCTCTTAAATCCGCAACTACTCTAGATCTAGAGTACTTTTGGATTTAAGAGATTGCAGATAGACATTCGAATTAATTTTCTCGCCCATTGGTGATGTGGTGACTTTCTCTGCTGTTTTGGACAGCTTTAGCACTGGGGAGATGAGAAAAAATTGTCCGGTCGAAAAATTCGGGCTCCATCTCGAGAGATGGGAGTTCCAATTTTTTTTCTGATTTCCGGCCGCCGCCGACAAAGTCAAGAATTAAGAGACACTAGTAAAATCACTAACAAACACTAACATGCCCATTTCTTTTGATCCCGGCGTCGGATGATCAAAAACTCACCGGTTTTGAGCTCCTCTCAAGGAGCTGAATCCAAAGAGACGTCAAGCTCTGAAAAATATTTTTTGATTTTTCAATGATTTTTTACTAGTAGACAACATGGGAGGAGGGCCGAGGAGAGGCCGTCTCTTAATTCTTTCCGTCTCTTAAATCCGCAACTACTCTAGATCTAGCAACATGAAATGGTCCTCCGAAACAACATTCCCGGCCAAAACAATACACCTCCACCACACCGCCGATACTCCCATGTATAAGGGTCGGGATGATGCATCCCATCGCCGGTATGGCTTCTCCCTTCGGCCGCTACGCCACTTCCAATATCGCTTCTGGAATACGAAAATATTTTTCCAACCTCCAACACTTTGCTTCGCGAAGAACATATCGATAACGTGAAGACCGGGTCCGGCAATGTTTGCACACAGTGTCCCCCATGAGGTATTTGAGCGACTGAAGCGGCGTCATCGATATCATGTCATGGTTGATTGTCGAAAGATAGCACATCATGGTTGGAGGGAGGGAGAAACGGGTGGAC
>PIVS01000053.1 GCA_003353855.1 Desulfobacteraceae bacterium | reverse complement strand
GCACTACCTGGGCGACCCTTCACAATCGCATAGAGAATACAAAACGGAAAAAGACTTTTTTTTAATCACCATTTTACCAAAAAGGAAACCACAATGAAAACCGTAAAACAAAAATTAAAAGAGGATTTAAGACTGATTTTAATGGTGGCCGCCCTGTCCTTTCTCATGGGGTCCGTTATGGCCGTGGGGGATAAAACCATGGATAAAATTTGGCCGGATAAACCCGTACAAATTGAATACACCGTAAAAGGGATAGGCTAATGGATTTTGATTTAAAAGGTTTGGCCGCCTGGATCACCAGAAACAACTTAATGAATAAGCCTTTTTTCCATTTCACTAAGGAAGAAGTTCTAAACCTTTGTGAAGCGGTCCACCTGGCAACAATTCCCGTGGAATATCGGGTGCCATACCTGAAAAAAGGGGAATTGGTTTTCCCCACGCCCACCCATCCACGCTTTGCATATTGGGCAGACGGGCAAACACTTTTTGAAACACTAAAGGAAATGGGGGCGGACCCGGAAACAATAAACCGTTATTGCGCCCGGCAACATTCTGGAAAATCACCATATATTAAAAAGGAAGATAAAAAATGATTAAAAGAAATATGCTATCCAACACCCAGGTAATTCAGTTTTATAAATTCCTTTCTGACAATGCGGCAGACCTCAAGGGCCAAACCCTGGAAGACGTGGCCGCCAAGGCAGAAACGGCTTTAGGTTTTCCCATCAAAGCCACCAATGTTAAAAAAATGAATATTGATTTCAACCTGGGCCTGGGGGTGCGGATCGTCAAAAAGGGAAACGCCACCAGGGCAGAATTTGAAGAATACAAAACCATTACAGATAAAACCATTTTAATTTTAGCCGGGGAAATGGCCTTGATTTGCAAGGAAATAAAAATGGCCATTCCCCTCAACGTCCGGGCCGTTTTGAAAAAGTTTGAAACCCTGGCAAAAACCACCGAATAAAAACCAAAATGGCCGGGCTTTTTTTTGCCCGGCCATTTACCGAATGGGAAACCAACCTTGACACAAAAAAGAAAATCTGCATACATTCCCCCCAAAAACTACTATCAAATTGGGGAAATTTGTATGAAAGGAAGCATTTACACCCGCCAAAAATGTTTTATTTGCCAAAACGCCGGGGAAAAGGGGGGCTTGAAATATTTGGAAGGGCGCGGGGTCCTTCAATGTGAAACCCACCCGGAAATGGTTTGGAATGGCCCTTGTGAAGTCCGCTTTGGCCGCCCCCATACCAAAAATTTTAAAACCGTCCAATTGGCAGAAAGGCATTTAACATCATTACGGTATCAAGCTGACCGGGGAAAAGAATTTGACCAAAGGGAATGGGCCAAAGATCAACCCCTCTCTTTTTTGTCCTTGCGTGAAAAGTTTGTGGATTCCAAAGAAGTAAAAGAAATCACCCCAAAACAAATGGTCCACATTGAAATGGTTTTAGGAAAAGCCGGGAAAGATTGGGACAAGATGCAGATTAAAGAAATAACAGAAAGTGAAATTGACGGCTTTTTTGTAAAAATGAAAAAGCAGGGAAAGGGCAATAAAACCCTGGCAAATTATAAAACCGTTTTGCATGACTTTTGGACCTGGGCAGTAAAAATGGAAAAAAGAAAAAGCAAATTAGAAATGCCAGATTTTCCAGATATCAAATATAAAATGGGCTGGCGCAATATTGTGGACATGGAAGACCAGGAAAAAATCTTGAATGAATTGTGGGAAATTACAAAAGATTTTAACCCCCGTATTTGGCTGGGCGTTAATTTGCTGGCCTTATATCCAAAAGTCCGCCCTGGTGAAATGCGGAATGTCCAAGAAAAGCATATAAATTTAAAAGATGGCTGGATTTTTTACCCGGACCCCAAGGAAGGGGACAAAGGAAAATTTATCCACTTGGCCCCGGAAGATTGCCAAATGATAGAAGACTTGTGGAACCCAAAGGGCTTGCCTGATATGTTCTTTTTCCGGCACGTCAAATCAAAAAAAGGGGTCCAGGCTGGGAAACAATTTGGGCCAAAATATTTTAAAGTCTGGTGGGATAAGGCGTGCAAAAACGTGGGTATTGAAAACGTGGACCTTTACGGCGGCACAAAACATTCCACCGTTACGGCCCTGGGTAAAGTCATGACCCCGGAACAAATTCAACGGGGTGTAACCGGCCACGCTTCGGACGCTTTTAAAAGATATATGTTGCCGGACGTAAATGAAGCAAAATTGGCCCGCCAGGCCGTGGCAAAAATCAGACCCCAAACCCCTAAACATTCCCTAAACAAAATAACCCCTATAAAAAAAGCTAACTAACTGATTTTATAGAGGTTTATTGGTGGAGGCGGCGGGAGTTGAACCCGCGTCCGAAAACAATCAATCTAGGCTTCTACATACTTATCTCAAAATTTAAATTCGTTGTTAAGTCTCCTTTGAGATGGATACGAAACAATATAGTCTGAAAAGTTTAACCTTTAAGGTTCAGAAACCCTTAAAAGGCGGTCTTGCATAGTCGACGCCCTGACCTGAATCTGCAAGAAGGATTTCAGGAGGACGGAAGCAGCCTCTAAGCTGCTACAGCGTAATTATAATCATCTGCGATTATTTTAATATTCTGCCAAGTTTACGAGCTGACAAAAGACTCGGTATGCTACCTTAGACTTCAAAATCTCCGTCGAAGCCATTTCGCCCCCAAATTGTAAAAGAACATTTTCTATCGTTTTATTATAAGGATTTTGGGTAAAAAAGTCAATACAGATTCATGAACTGGAGTATTTTTTTCTCTCCCTGTCCAATTCCCGATTTACATCTTTTTGTTTGATAGTTTCTCTTTTGTCATAGAGTTTTTTACCCTTACCAAGCCCGAGCAATACTTTAATTTTGTCATTTTTAAAATAAATTTTCAAGGGGACAAGGGAGTATCCCTTCTCCCTTATTCGGGCTGATAATTTCTTGATCTCACGCCGATGGACCAAAAGCTTGCGGGTTCTCAAGGCCTCGTGGTTGGCATTATAGGCATATTTGTATGGCGAAACATGCAATTGCCGCAAAAAAAGCTCACCGTTTTTAATGTCTGCATATGCATCCTGAAAACTTACACGCCCTTCCCTCATGGATTTTACTTCAGAGCCAACAAGGACAATACCGGCTTCATATTCGGCATCAATTTGGTAATTAAATCTTGCTTTTTTATTGGTGGCTATGAGTTTTATATAGTCTGTCATGCCTTATTCTTCCGTTTCCCTATAGGGTAGAATTTCTTTGTATTCTTCCTGGATAAAAGTGGATATTTCTTCTGTTGTCTGTAACTCAAACAATTTCTTTGTATTTTTGCCGGCCAAATTAAAATCCATGCCCCGAATCATTTTTTTAATAACAGGAATGGAGGCAGAGTTCATGGACAAATTGGTTAGCCCGAAACCCAGCAGCACCGGAATGTTGACGGGGTCACCAGCCATTTCTCCACACATAACCACCTCAATACCTTTTTTTTGGGCAGCATCATAGGTCATCTTGATCATTTTCAGAACCGCGGGATTCAGAGCCTGGTAAAGATGTGCTACCCTGCGGTTGCTCCTGTCAATGGCCATGGAGTATTGGATCAGGTCATTGGTACCGATACTGAAAAAGTCTACGTGGGTGGCCAGTTCTTCAGCCATGATAACGGCTGATGGAACTTCTATCATGATCCCTAATGGAATGTCCTTGTTAAAGATCTTGTCCTCGTTTTCAAGTTCAAAGATGGCCTTGTTCAGCACGGCCTTTACCCGGATGATTTCCTCCACACAGGAGATCATGGGAATCAACAATTTGATATTGCCAAAGGCAGCAACCCTTAGAATCGCCTTGAGCTGGGTAATAAAGATGTTTTCATTTTCCAGGCAGAACCGCACCGCCCGAAGTCCCAGAGCAGGGTTGGCTTCTTCAACCGGATCAATGTAGGGGTTAACCTTATCTCCGTTGATATCCAGGGTCCTGATGGTTACAGGCTCCGGATTCATAAGCTCCACCAGCTCCTTGTATTTTTGAACCAGCTCATCTTCCGTGGGAAACCGTTTCAGGTCAAGGTATAAAAATTCTGTCCTGAAAAGTCCGATACCCTTTGCCCCGTTGTCCTTGGCAGAGACAACCTCTTCAACCAACTCAATATTGGCCATCAGGTTCAAGATAACCCCATCCCGGGTGACAGCAGGCAAATGACTGTCCCGTTCAATGTCGGCCCGGTATGCTTCAAACCTTGCCAGACGTTCTTCGTATTTAAACAGGGTATCTTCTTCGGGATTGACAATAATGATACCGGAAGATCCGTCAACAATGAGAATGTCATCATTATTAATACTAACACTGGCTCTTCCCGATCCAAGAACCGACGGAATTTTCAGGGATTTAGCCACAATACTGGTATGGGAGTTTTTCCCTCCCCTGTCCGTTACAAAGCCTTTAATCCGTTCCAGCTGAATTTGACTGGTATCGGCCGGGGAAAGGTCATGGGCAACAAGAATGACCCGTTTATTAATGTCCCTGATTTGAATATCCTGGGCCCCCACAAGATGGGACATGATCTTGTCTGACACCTGGACAATATCGTTTACCCGGTCTTTCAGGTATTGGTCGTCTATCTGCTGGAACATGGCCTTGACCTTTCTGGATACCTTGCGCAATGCCCACTCTGCATTGATCCTGTCCTGGGAAATGGTCTCGATGGTCTTTCCGTAAAGCATTTTGTCCTTGAACAGGACCATGTGGGTTTCCAGAATATTTAAGTTTTCACCCAGATCAAGGGATTCTATTACCTTGGCATGATCGTTTTTTGCTTTTGTGACGGCATTCTTGAACCGGTCGATTTCAGCCGGTACCATGGCCTCACTGACCGGATACCGTTTTATGAGGTTAACCCCTTCTCGGTCAACAATATATGCCTTGCCGATACAGATCCCTGGGGATCCGCTGATGCCTCTGATGGTCATCTGGCCTGGCCTGGTCTCATTCATTGTTTAGTTCTCCAAAACCAATGTCAAAAAATGCCTTGATCTGCCCCACAAGCTCCCTATCTTCATCAGCTTCTGCCTGAATTGAGATTCGGGAGCCTTTTACGGCACCTAAGGTTAAGATATCAATAATACTTGAGGCGTCCACCGCCAAAGACCCGTTAAAAAGCCAGATATCACCCATACCTTCCATGGCTATTTGTGCTATCTTTGCCGCAGGCCTTGCATGCATTCCCAGTTCATTTATCACAATAGTCTGCTGAGAAAATAACTTTTTTCTATTCACTCTTATTTCTTTCTATGAAAATTTTTCTTTTTTTTATATCTTTCAGTTTGAAAAGTCAATGCGAAGCTGTATGGTTAATTGACTGAACCAAGCTATTTGAAAGTCTAATCATAATTGTGTATCTTATACCATATTTTTGTCATTTTTACCAGTTCGATTTCTTTAAACCATTAAACTTATGGAACTTTATAACCCATGAAAAACAATAACACCAACACAAAATACCCCATCAATGATTTTAAATCAGGTGAATCCTGGCGATTATTCAAGATCATGGGAGAATTTGTCGAAGGCATTGATTCCCTGCATTCGCTTGGCTCTGCCATCTCCATATTCGGATCGGCCAGAACAGATCCCCAGGACCCAAATTATTTAAAAACCCAGGAACTTTCAGCCACGTTTGCAAAAGCCGGATATTCAATTATCACCGGCGGAGGTCCTGGTATGATGGAGGCTGCAAACAAAGGAGCCATCGGTGAAGGTGTTGAGTCCGTGGGATTAAACATCAACCTGCCCTTTGAGGAAAAAGTAAATCCCTATACCACCAAGCAGATTAAGTTTGATTATTTTTTTGTGCGTAAGGTGATGTTTTTAAAATATGCCCAGGCCTATATTATCATGCCCGGCGGTTTTGGTACCCTGGATGAATTGTTTGAAACCATAACCCTGATACAAACAAAACGAATTCGGCAGATGCCTGTGATTCTTATGGGATCTAAATTCTGGAACGGACTCATGGACTGGATAAGAGGGCAAATGATGACCGATGGAATGATTTCACCGGAAGATCTTGAGCTTTTCCATGTTCTGGACGATCCGAAAAAAGCACTTGAAATTGTACAAGACTTTTACAAAGAAAATTAAAGGAGCGTATAAGCCGGTCATATTTTCCTATTCTTATTGCCGGGCCATTCCCTTCGAAAAATAAAAAACTGTATCCAGGGGAAATTTTTTGATGCCAAGGGTGTTAAGAATTTCACCCTTGGCCCTCTCCATGGTGGAAAATGTTTTGCCCGGCCAGGAGGATCTGAAATACATCTCCCCCCATGAATTAATATATATGGCACAATAGTCTGTGATGCTTTTCTGCTGTTTTGGGGTATAAAAGTTTATGGAAATAAAAAGAGAGGCAATCCTTGGTTGTTTCCTGCGTAATTCATTAAACTGGAATTGTTTTTTTTTGGATGAATTGAAAAAATCATACATGGTTTTAAAAAGTTTCTCAATATCCTCATGGGTAACTACAGTGGGATTAGGTATCAGATTGATAATGGACTGACTGCTGTAAAGGCTGTTATTAATAAGATATGCGCCGATCTCCTCAATGGAATTTGCCTTGACCAGGGGGTCACCATCATCCTGGCGAACGTTTAAGTCTCTATGGAACAATTCCCATCTACCCGGGGTCCTGGGCTTTGGGATGTGTTTTAAATGCAATCGTGCAAAAAGCCTGTCTCCCCTGGATACCAAAAGAATTTTTTTAATTTTATGGGGCTTTTCCAAAAAGATAATATCAACTTTTCGTTCCAGCACCTTCCTGTCTTCCTTTGAGATCATCAATCCGCTTCTGGATTGAGGCTCAAATTGTTTTTTAACCTGATTAAACTTTGCCTGCATATATTGTTCAATGGTTGTGGAAAGCCTTTGAATCCTGCTATAGGGCCATTCTCTAAACTTACCGATTTCAAAAAGACGCCTTTGATCCCACCCCCAGCTCTCCAGACATTTTTCCAACAAAATTTTTCTCAGGCCAAATGCTGTATTGTCGATCTCCCCTTGTTTTGAGATTTCAAGTTTAAGAAAAAAACAGGTAAGCAGCAGGTTTACCGACGAGGTGTCGTTGTTTTGGTGATAATAGTCAATCAGATGTTTCAAAAGAATGATATACGAATCGTTCTGGGCCAATTTAAGATGGGTCCCCGAATTCATCCATTCATCTTTGTATTGATTGCACAGGAGGGATTCTTTTCCATAGGCATGGATATATTTTTCAAGCAGGGCCATTTTTATAACTGATTTAAAAGGGCTTTTCAGCCATTTGAACATCTGCCATATGGAAGCACCAAAGAATTCATTCACTGGAATGGCATGGATATCCCCCAGGTCCATATACCGATGGGATTTGGCAAAGCGGCCTACCCGTTCCAGGATCATATTGTAGTAATTGAGGCTTATGGTAGTCGGCAGGACCGCCCACAACGGTAATTTGCCGGCCACATGAATCATGGTACGATAAAACTCTTCCTTCAGAAGCCTGGACTGGGCAGATCCTGAGCTTTCCTGGGTGGACCCGCCAAAATCATTATTTTTGGCCTTTAGGATATCCACAATAAAAAAGGTCACCCGGGTCTTAAATTCATTCCAAGCCATGGCTTCAAGGAGGTCAAGTTTTTTTCTTAAACGTTCAAGGGCATAGCTGCCGATAAAATTTTCATTGATACACACCCAGTAATCGATATCCGACTCAAAGGTTTGGGCAAGAGAACCAACGCTTCCCATGGTAAAAAGGCCTTCAATATGTGGTATAGCACTTCTCCCGCCATTAAATTTGTTTGTAACAGCATATTTTTTACAAATCTGTACTGCCCTGTCAGAGGGCATATAATCGCCTATACCGCAGGGGGTTTTGCTGTGTATGGGACCCGTGTCTTTAAATTCAAAATTTTCATGAATAAGCAGGGGAATAATCTGGAACAAATCAGCCTGGGAGGGCTTAAAAATATCAAAGGCGGTCAAAAGGCTGAGTTTGTTCTGATCTAAAAATTTTGTTTCCCCGTAGTGAATAAATTCACAAAAAATCAGCATGTTGATTTCCGATACAATTGTTTTATCAATATGGGGCAGGTCATTAAAGCTGAGCTGATAATGCCGGTCATTGTAATCTATTCCATCGGCCCGAATGACCGACCTTGCATAGGAGGGAAACCGGCTGAATCGAGCACTTACCCCTGAAAAGTCCGCCATGTTGATATGGGCTGTGGCAAAGGAAACCCCGGATATCCTTGAATGGGCAAAACATGCGCAGGACAATTGCGTATTTCCAAAAGAAATTTTAGAAATGGTTGAATTGATAAAAACAGCATTTGTCAACTGGGCCTGGTTAAAATTACAATTATACAGACAGGCTCCCTGGAAACTACAATTTTTAAACACGGTCTTTTGGGCGCTGACATTGATGAATACGGCATTGTCAAAATTGATATTGTCAAAGACAGCACCGTTCATATTAACATCATTAAAGAGTGTTTTTTTAAAGAATGCCTTTCCAAAATATGATTTTGAAAGATCACAGTTTTTAAAAACGGCCTTGTGGAAAAATAAAACTGAAGCTGAAAATCGTAACCCTGACAGATTTTCAGCTTCAAAATAATGGCCCTTAAAATCCATTGATTCCAAAGGCATATTTTTTTTAAAGGCCTCGACCTTTTTTTTCATTGGGTCCTGTAAAACCGATGCAAAAAAACTTTTAGACTTTTCAGGCTTTTTTATAAATTGAGCCGCCAAGGTTTCAAAGGGTGCCTGAATATGTTCTTTTTCTTTTAGCAGCAATTTTCTGGTTTTTCCTATAAATCCGTTAAGACCGGTTTTTAATCCTTTTTCTGATAGTTCAGCATGGTGGGTGAGTATTTTTACAACCCTCTCGGGCCTTTTTTTTATCATACCCAATATACAGGCAAGGTTAATATCAAAATTATCTGTAAAATATTTCTCTTTGTTTAATGCAATATCCTGGATAACAAAAAACGAAATTCTGGATAAAGATGCTATTTCAATGTGGATAAAGGGCATTATTTCAGGATAGGTGTCCCTGATCATATTGAAAAGTTTGTGTATTGGAAGCTTTCCTGTGACCACAAGGGCTTTAAATGCAATAATGGCTTCATGGCGGTCGCATTGATAAAAATGCGCAAGAACCGGGTCAAAGAGCTCTGAATAAAGCCCCATTGATGAGTTTTCAATGATGTTGTAGACTGCCACCCTCACCTTTTTAACTTCTTCATCCTCAATATTTTTTAAAAGCAAGGGGAGGGGAATCTTTGTTTTTATCAGCGACAAGGCTTTTAAGCCTGCAATTTTTACAACAGGTGACGGAGAAGCAATCTCCTTTTGTATGATGGTTTCAGGATTTCTTAAATCAAAATTGATATTATTTAAAAATGGATCTGCCTCCCTTTTACGGTCAAACAAACCGGCATAAAATTCAATGACTGGCTCTCTGTCGGTAATGGTATTTAATATATTCTTAAAGAACCTGCCAAATTTTAACCTGTCTGCCGGTGTTGCCTGTAGGTATTGGCCAACAAACAAGAGACGCTCGGCTTGGCCCACCGATTGAATCACTTTTTTCAAGGAGTCCAGACTTACAGACTCCTGATAAACTGCCTTGAACACAAAATAAGCCCCCCTGTCCCCGAGCCTCAGCAAGGTAATTAATAAAAAATTTATTTCATTAAAGGGCATCTCCAGGCTGATCTGCTGATAAATTTTTGCTGATACAATTGCAGATGCCTCCAGCCCTGAATTATAGATTTTTGGGTCCTCTGTATTTTTTAATTGCTGCTCGATAGCGTTTTGAAGGGATTCAAGGCTTTTTCTGGCTTTAGTCCTAACATTAAAATGAAAGGAGTTAAGCCCCTCTATGATCGGAAGAATTCCAAGTAAAGGGGAAAGGAGGCCAGCCTGGTCAACTAGCTGGGCTCTGGACTCTTCATCAAGGGCATCCCAATGGGATTCAAAATCGTTAAAATTAAACCTGGGTGTTAAAGATACCATAATGATATGTTTTTTCCAGTTTGTACATTTTCAGATAAAAGTGCTATATGAAGTTGTTTAAAACCAAATATAAAGATTTAACATGTATAGTGCAATAGAATAATTTATGAAGTTATTTGATCCAAACACAGCCAAAGAGGGGCATGCCGGTACTTATAAGGCCGATTCCATTGAGATACTCAAGGGATTGGACCCGGTTAAGCGCAGACCGGGCATGTATACGGACACCACAAGTCCAGACCACCTGGCCTTTGAAGTTATCGACAATAGTGTGGATGAGGCCATTGCCGGCTTTGCAGACACCATTGAAGTGGTGCTTACAAAAGATAATGCCGTTATTGTCACAGACAACGGCCGGGGCATGCCGGTTGATATCCATCCAAAAGAAGGCATTTCAGGCGTTGAACTGATCATGACAAAACTCCATGCCGGTGCCAAGTTTTCCAATAAGGATTATGCATTTTCAGGGGGGCTCCACGGTGTTGGGGTTTCCGTTGTAAATGCCCTGTCCTCTCATTTGGAGATCACCATTAAAAGGGATGGCCAGTCATTTCAGATCCAGTTTGGAGATGGGTTTAAAACACGGGAACTTGAAACCCTTGGAACCGTCAGAAAAAATAATACCGGCACCTCTTTAAAATTTTACCCCAACGTATCTTTTTTTGACACCCCTCATTTTTCAAAAACCGCTATTCAAACGGCCCTTAAGTCAAAGGCTGTTTTGTGTAAAGGGTTGAAAACAAGTTTTTTTGATGAAACCAGTAATGAGAAAATCACCTGGCACTATGACCATGGGCTGGATGAATATCTTGCCGAAAATCTCAAGGAAAAAAAATGTATTTTCCCAGCCCCCTTTGCCGGACAGACAGCCAATGAAGATTTTGAGGCGGTCTGGGCCATCAATTGGGGGAAAGAATCTGGAAACACCCTGGAGGAAAGCTATGTCAACCTGATCCCCACATGCCTGGGAGGAACCCATGTAAACGGGTTCAGATCGGGGCTGCTGGAATCTGTCCGTGAATTTTGTAAATTCAGAAACCTTTTGCCCAAGGGATTATTTCTGGCCCCGGAAGATATCTGGCACAATGTGGGCTATGTATTATCCGTAAAACTGTCCGAAGCACAATTTTCAAGCCAGACAAAGGAGCGGCTTTCCTCTCGTCATTGCGCCAACCTGGTGAATCCAAAGGTCAGGGACGCCTTCAGCCTCTGGCTCAACCAGAATGTTTCCTTTGGAGAAGCCCTGGCAGAGCTTGCAATTGAGCATGCAAAAAACCGGGTCAAAAAAGCCAAAAAGGTAACCAAGAAAAGGGCTTCCAACGGAACCACTCTTCCGGCCAAACTTTCCGATTGCAGCAGCGATGACCAGGAAAGGCGGGAGCTGTTTTTTGTGGAAGGGGATTCAGCAGGCGGTTCTGCCAAACAGGCAAGGGACCGAAGGTTCCAGGCCATTATGCCCCTGAGGGGTAAAATAATGAACACCTGGGATATTGCTTCCTCCACCATCCTTGAATCCCGGGAAATCCGGGACATCACACAGGTACTGGGTGTGATGCCCGGTGAAAAAGATATTTCCAAACTCCGGTACAATAAAATCTGTATCCTTGCGGATGCGGATTCAGACGGTCTTCATATTGCCACCCTGATCTGTGCATTATTTTTAAGACATTTTCCCCAGATGGTGAGACAGGGCCATGTGTTTATTGCCATGCCCCCCCTCTACCGAATTGATGTGGGCAAGGAGGTTTTTTATGCCCTGGATGATTCGGAACGAAACACGATTATAAAGAGGGTGGAACGCCGGAAGAGGCATGGAAAAATCAATATTCAGCGGTTCAAAGGCCTGGGGGAAATGAATCCGGCCCAGCTCAAGGAAACCACCATTGCACCGGATTCAAGAAGGCTGGTTCAGTTATCCATGGGTGACGTTGGGGAATCCGAAGAACAGGTCTATGAAAGCACGGATATGCTGCTGGGAAAAAAAAGGGCCAAGGACCGAAAGAAATGGATTGAAACCGAAGGCAATATCAAAGAGATGGAATAATGAAAGAAACCCTTCCCTCGGCCATAGAAGATTATGAAAAAATCCCTTTCCAGGAATTTACCCGGAAAGCCTATTTAAACTATTCCATGTATGTCATTTTGGACAGGGCCCTGCCCCATATCGGAGACGGGCTGAAGCCTGTACAAAGACGAATTGTTTATTCCATGAGTCAGCTGGGTCTCTCTTCAACTGCCAAGTTTAAAAAATCTGCCAGGACCGTGGGTGATGTTTTAGGTAAATTTCATCCCCATGGCGACTCTGCATGTTACGAGGCCATGGTTTTGATGGCCCAGCCCTTTTCCCTGCGCTACCCCTTGGTCCACGGCCAGGGAAACTGGGGAGATCCCAATGATCCAAAATCCTTTGCAGCCATGCGGTATACCGAATCCAAGCTTTCAAAATATGCAGATATTTTCCTGGACGAGCTTGACCAGGGAACAGTGGACTGGCTCCCCAATTTTGACGGCACCCTAAAGGAACCGACCCTATTACCGGCCCGGTTGCCAAACCTGCTGCTCAACGGCACCACAGGCATTGCCGTTGGAATGGCCACCAGTATGGTCCCCCATAATCTAAGGGAAGTGTCAAAGGCATTGATTCATCTTATTGAGAATGCAGATGCGGATCTTGCCAGCATCTGCAAATATATCAAAGGGCCTGATTTTCCGACCGATGCCGAGATTATTACCCCGGTTTCAGAAATCCGACAGACCTATGAAACCGGAACCGGAAGGATAAAGATGCGGGCAACCTACCAGATTGAAGAAGGGGAAATTGTTTTTTGCGCCCTGCCCTTCCACGCATCGACGGAAAAGATCTATGAACAGATTGCCTCCCAGATGGAAGCCAAAAAGCTGCCCATGGTCAGTGATATCCGTGATGAATCCGACCATGAAGAACCCACCCGGCTTGTTGTGATACCAAGATCAACTAAAATTGATATCGAGGCCCTTGTGGATCATCTGTTTGCCTCCACAGATCTTGAAAAATCCTATTCAGTCAATATGAACATGATTGGAATCAATGGCCGGCCAGAGGTTAAAAATCTATTAACGCTTTTGTCGGAATGGCTGGAATTCAGGGCAGATACCGTTGAAAAGAAGCTTCGGTTCCGGCTGGATAAAATCCTTGCCCGCCTCCACATCCTTGAAGGCTTTCAGATGGCCTATCTGAACATTGACGAGGTCATCCGGATTATCCGGAATTCAGATAACCCCAAAAAAGAGTTGATCAAAGCCTTTGGTCTATCTGAGATACAGGCCACCGCAATCCTTGAAATCCGTTTGCGTCAATTGGCCAGACTTGAAGAGAAAAAAATTCTCTCGGAGATTAAAGAACTCGAAGCACTGCGGAAAAAGCTTGAAAAACTTCTCAGCAGCAAAAAAGCCTTTCAAGCGTATATGATTAATGAAATCAAGTCAGATGCCAAAAAATACGGAGACAAGCGCAGGTCTCCCATCAAGGAAAGGCAGGAAGCAGAAGCATTTAGCGCAACCGATATCCTGGACATTGAACCTGTTACCATCATCCTTTCCCAAAACGGCTGGGTCCGTTCGGCCAAGGGACATGATATCGATCCGTCCAAGGCTAAGTTCAAATCCGGTGACGAGCTGATGAGCTTTCTTCGGACCAAAAGTGATAAACCTGTTGTTTTCCTGGATAACGGTGGCAGAAGCTATATGCTGTTTTCCCATGCCCTTCCATCGGCAAGGGGTAATGGAGAGCCTTTAACCGGTCATTTGTCCCTGCAACCTGACACCTCGATTAAATTCATGCTTTCCCAGGAAAACACCGACCTCTTTCTTGTTGGGTCAGATAACGGCTGCGGATTCATCATTGAATTTTCCGATTTTCTTACCAATTATAAAAATGGTAAGGCTGTCATATCCATAAAGGAGGGATTTAATCTCCTGACGCCCGAGCAGCTGTATAACCTTGAAACCGACCGGATTGTAGCCATTACCAGCCATGGACGGGTTTTAATCTTCCCCATAAACCAGCTGCCCAGACTAAAAAAAGGTCAAGGAAACAAAATTATTAACATTCCTAAAAAACAATTGAATTCCAATGATCCTGAAAAACTTAAGTTACTAAAAATATTGCCATTAAATTCAAATCTTGTTATACATTCGGGTAAACATTTTCTTAGATTAAATCCCGGGAACCAAACAGATTATACAGGAATGCGCGGATACAGAGGGAAAAAACTTCCCCGGGGATATCAAAGTGTTGATAAAATAGAGATAATACCGGCAAAATCCGCTGATAAAACAAATATATGAGACAACTTTTTAGAAAAAATTTTATTCTGCTTCTTCTATTATTATCCTGCCTGGTCTTTGTCATATTTTCTATTTTAATTTATAATCGAAATATGGGGAATGGCGCTGGCACGTTTGAGCGGATACGCCAAACAGGAAAACTTCGCCTGATCACTGTCAACGCCCTCAACACCTATTCCTATTATGAAGGAAAACCAACCGGATTTGAATATGATCTGGCCATGGAATTTGCCAAGTACCTGAATGTTGAATTGGATATAATTGTAACCGGTTGGAATAATATGTTTGCCTATCTTGATCAGGGCAAGGGTGATTTTATTGCAGCCGGGCTTACCATTACCAAAGAAAGGCTGGAACATGCCGCTTTCTCAATTCCCTATATGACAATCCAGCAGCGAATCATTCATCACAACCTGGTATTTGGCCCAAAAAGCATTGAAGACTTTATGTTCAGAACCTTCCACGTTAGAAGAGGAACTTCATACCATTCACGGCTTGAACAGATAAAAGCCTCTGGAATTGATTTTAATTACATTCTCCATGATAATATTCCCACAGAAGAGCTTATTGCCATGGTTAATAAACGGGAAATACGTTTTACCATTGCAGATTCCAATATTGCCATGTTAAATCAGCGATACTATCCGGATATCCGAATCGGTATTCCCATTCAGGAAAAAGAATCCCTGGCCTGGGCTGTCCGAAAAAATGATGCAGACATGATCGTTGAAATCAATCAGTTCCTCCTCTATGCCAATGAAAAAGGTATTTTAAAAAATATTATTGATAAATATTATGAGAACACCCAGGATTTTGATATTTATGAATTAAAAACATTTCATAAACGGATTAAAACACGGTTGCCAAAATATAAAAAAATGATCATGAAAGAATCGAAAAAATATAAATTTGACTGGCGACTGGTTGCTGCTGTTGTTTACCAGGAATCCCATTTTAATCCCAATGCCAAAAGCTTTACCAATGTGATGGGACTCATGCAGGTTACCCATGCAACTGCCATGGAAATGGGAATAACCAACCGGATGAATCCTGCCCAAAGCATCAAGGCCGGCATAAAATATCTTGACAAAATGTACCAGAAATTCAGTTATATTGAAGATGATTACCAGCGGATGTTATTTTCATTGGCAAGCTA
This sequence comes from Desulfobacteraceae bacterium, assembly GCA_003353855.1. GTDB lineage: Bacteria > Desulfobacterota > Desulfobacteria > Desulfobacterales > Desulfobacteraceae > NBML01. The sequence goes on along the minus strand of PIVS01000053.1, from coordinate 1,142 downwards.
TAATATCGGTTACGGCCATGTATTGGACGCCCTGAAAATTGCAGAAGCAAAGGGACTTGATCCGACCAACTGGCAAACCTTGAAAACAACCCTGCCCCTGCTGTCAAAATCTTCATATTTTAAAACAACCAAACACGGATATGCAAGGGGGTGGGAACCGATTCAATATGTTGAACGGATACTGACCTATTTTGATATCCTTAAGCAAAAGACAATGACCTCGGAATTAACTTATTTACAAGGCATTGGAAAATAAAAAATTTGACTTGCCCGTTTCAATTTATTAGTAACTTAGAAATATTATTTGCATTTTTTCGGCCAAAACTATTTTGTTAAGTTACTTATCCAGTTTATCTGGGTTAGATATCCTTAAGATTTACATATATGAAACGGCCCATTGTTCAACCAAAACTTAAGAAAGTAAATTTATGAACAGAAAAATTCTTATCAACGCACTCGACCCTGATGAAAACAGAATTGCGACCATCGTTGACAACAAACTGGATCAATTCCATATTGAAACCGCTGCAAGACAGGTGACCCAAGGCAACATTTATAAAGGAATTGTCACCCGGGTTGAACAAAGCCTCCATGCCGTTTTTGTTGACTATGGCGCAGAAAAAAATGGTTTTCTTCAAAAAAATGAGATCCATACCGATTATTTCCAGGAAGTTGAAACAAAGGAAAAGGCCCTCTTTAATCTGATTAAAAAGGGCCAGGAAATGATTGTCCAGGTGACAAAGAATCCCATTAATCAAAAAGGGGCAATGCTGACCACCTTTATTTCTCTACCAGGCCGGTTTGGTGTGCTCATGCCCGGCAACACCACCAAAGGGGTTTCCAGAAAAATTAATGAGGAAGATGAGAGAAAACGCCTGGTGGGCATCCTTAAAAACATAAAAATGCCTGACGGATTCGGGATGATTGTCCGGACAGCAGCAAAAAATGCCACCAAAACCATGCGGACCGCAGATTTCAAATATTTGATGCGGGTGTGGAAAGATATTGACAAGCGTGCCATGAAAGACAAGGCGCCCTCCCTTCTTTATAAGGAACAGAACCTGGCAGTTCGCTCTTTAAGGGATTATTTTACAACAGATATTACCGAAATTCTCCTCGATTGCCCTGCAACCTTCAAGGAG
>PIVS01001021.1 GCA_003353855.1 Desulfobacteraceae bacterium | reverse complement strand
ATTTGAGTTTAAAGTACTGGGGCGTCGTCAAGTGGTAAGACACAGGGTTTTGATCCCTGCATTCAGAGGTTCGAGTCCTCTCGCCCCAGCCAAACTTAATATACTAAATAAAAGAGATTAGATATGAATGGCTTGTCCATTTTTGCAGGAAACTCCAACCCGCTGCTGGCTGATAAAATTTCAGAGTATCTTGCAAAACCATTAGGGAGATTGAAGGTCAATCGCTTCAGTGATGGGGAGACCCAGGTTGAAATTCATGAGAATGTCAGGAAAAAGGAAATATATGTTATTCAGTCCACCTGTTATCCCGTGAACGATAACCTGGTTGAACTTTTGCTTTTGATTGATGCTTTCAGGCGGTCTTCTGCCAGTCGGATCACGGCCGTGATCCCTTATTTCGGGTATGCCCGTCAGGATAAAAAAGTATCTCCAAGGGTGCCCATTTCGGCCAAGCTTGTTGCAGACCTTCTGGACAATGCCGGGGTTGACAGGGTTATTACCATGGATCTCCATGCCGGACAAATCCAGGGTTTTTTTAATGTGCCCGTGGATAACCTGTATTCTGCTCCTATTATTATTGATGACATTAAGACCCGCTTTTCCGAAGACCTGGTGGTCGTTTCTCCTGATGCGGGCGGGGTTGAGAGGGCAAGGGCCTACGCCAAACGTCTCAATGCCGGTCTTGCAATTGTCGATAAAAGAAGGAGTGCGCCGAATCAGGCCAAGGCCATGGCCATAATTGGCGATGTTCAGGATAAAATTGCTATTATTATAGATGATATGGCGGATACCGCAGGAACACTGACCGAGGCGGCCAGTGTGATCCGGGAGAAGGGCGCCAGGGAAGTTCATGCCTATTGCACCCATCCTGTCCTTTCCGGTCCTGCCATTGACAGAATCAATAACTCTTCTTTGAATTCTCTTGTTGCAACGGATACCATTCCCTTATCCG
>PIVS01000052.1 GCA_003353855.1 Desulfobacteraceae bacterium | reverse complement strand
GCTGAAGCTGATGTGACTGTGGGTGTTGAACTCATCGGTCCTCCTATATAATCATATTTGGAACCGATAATATCATTCTCAAAAATTAAATCACGCAGGCCTACCGAAGGCACACGAAATAAAAGAGAAAAGTTTTTAGATGTTCAGGTCAATTCGAGTGTCAATCGAACTTTATTCGTGGATAATGTAATGCAAAAAATGTACCTTTTCACAAACCATCTTGAAAGCTTAGCTGACTGTATTTATAGATAATTTGGGTGTAATTTTCCATATGAAAAGAAATTCTCAATATAACAGAATTTACATAAAAATGAGAAAACAAACACCGAATATTCTATCCGAGTCATTAAAACAAATACACTTAAAGTATGCGCCAAGTCATGAATTCTTTCAAATTGTTTCGGGACCGATAATATTATGCCCATAAAAGGATTTTCAAGCAGGCTTACCGAAGGGACACGCAATACCAATACAATTTGTTAGATACTATTTATCGGAGGGCTCCACTCGGAGAACCCCGCCAGGAGGCAGTACGACACCGACATCTTTTGAATATTGATTCCATATTTCAATCATTTCTTTGCGTACCATTGGCCGTTCTTTTGAAATATCATTTAATTCAGCAGGATCTTTTGATAGATCATAAAGTTGCCAATCATCATCTCCAAAAGGGTCAGGAAGCCAAACCAATTTCAAATCACCTTTACGCACAGCCCGACGACCAAATAACTCCCAACTCACCGCTGTATCGTTATCGTAAACAGAATCTGACTTTCCGTTGAGCACCTCCACAAGGGATTGCCCACGGAGAGTCTCAATTTCTTTGCCTTTATAAGACGATCCCGGATGCTGAACCACAGCCGTCTCCAAAATGGTTGCTGAGATGTCCATTACATGACAAAATGAATCATTGTGACTCCCGTTATTTGTCACACCAGGGCCGCTGACAATCAGTGGAGAACGAATGCCACCCTCAGTGGTAAATCCTTTAAAAAGACGATACGGTGTCATGCTGACTTGCGCCCAAGAAGGACCCAGTGCTATCCGGGAAAACCGACGCCCCAAATTCTCATACCTGTTATCGGAATTCCTGTCGATCCAGACTTGATCAGTGTCCGGATATTGATTCATCAGTGCGCCATTGGCACCGTTATCAGAAAAGAAAATGATCAGAGTGTTGTCATAATCACCCGTTTTTTTAAGATGCTTAAATAGCCTGGCAAGATGATAATCGACATTATCTATCATCGCTGAATAAATTTCCATCTTCCGAGCTTCTCGCTTTTTTTCTTCATCTGGCAATGATTCCCACTCAGGTGATAACGGAAAATGAGGAAAGGGTACTACGTCATCAGAAATAAAACCAAGTTTTTTCAAGTTATCCAAGCGATCTTTTCGTAAAGCTTCGTAGCCTTGATCATACCTTCCTTTATATTTTTCCAACCATTCATCGGGGACATGGAGAGGATCATGAGGCGCAGTATAAGAAAGGTATGCAAAAAATGGTTTGCCAGTTTCACGAGCATCAATGTATTCCATCATCTTATCCGTGTAAAACTCAGATGAATAGAAGCCTTTGGGGACATGAACTTGAACCCCGTTTTCACGATAAATAGGTGTATAGTTGGGATACATCATCGACTCGTCATCGAAATGACTGGCCCCGCCTTGAAGCATTGTGTAGGCTTTTTGAAAACCCCTATTGTATGGATCATCCTTGAGTTCCTCACCCAGATGCCATTTACCACTCATAGAAGTGGCGTACCCAGCATCACGTAAAAGTGTGGCAATTGAAACAACTCGATCATTTAAATGCCCCTCATAACCCTTCTTCCCTATCTGGTTAGGAGCTATCCATTCAGCCATGGTTCCGACACCTGCAAGGTGATTGTCCGTTCCGGAAAAAAGCATTGATCGTGTCGGAGAACATAATAATGATGTATGAAAATCAGTGAAACGAATTCCTGATTTTGCGAGGGAATCGAGGGCAGGAGTCTGCACTTCCCCGCCGAAAGGGCCAATATCCGAATAGCCCATATCATCAACCAAAATCAACAAAATGTTGGGCCGCATTTCTTTTGCTAATACGGACCTAGGTCCGCAAGCAATAAGCACGGCTAAAAAGATAACTGCAAATATTTTTTTTCCCATGCATCTTTCCTTGTTTTATGGTTATGTAACGTTGTTTATATATTTGAACTCAACCATAATTATCCGAAGGTGTGCCAGCAAAAAGCAGCCCGCTGAAGAACAAAGAATACTGCTTTTTGCATCACACAGAATATGAGTATTTGTTGTAGATTTACTTATGGAGTTACCAGGTTGAACCAAAATTCAAACTCATCCAACATCCCTTGAAGCTCTGAGAACTTGCCCTTCGTTCCGTCAACTTTGATTGCACCATTCTCTAAGCCTTTTTCTACTGTCAATTTACCAAGCATAATCTCATTGAGTGTTGCCCGGGTAGTGATAATAATTGAGTCTGAGTCATCTTCAAGACCGATTCGATTATTGAGTGTTGAGTTCTGCAAAATCAAGGTGTAGAGCTCATTGGTGTCCGTAAAGTTAAACCCGATTTTCATCATTTTCCCTGCAGCCTTTTCCGGATTTAGGCGAACACCCATATAATCTAAAATCATTGTTACAGACATGTTTTGAACTATATCCGGGCTTGCTGTATTTGGAGTTGATACCACTTTGACTCCAGCACGTAACTCACGTGCGCCTGAAAGGTAGAAGTTTCGCCATGGGCCTGATTCTGCCACATATCCTAATTGTTCGAGAGTATCCGCCAGAAGATCTTTTGCTTTCTGATTGTCTGGATCTGCAAAAACGACATGGCTTAAGACCTCTGCGGTCCAACGGTATTCACCATTAGCATAGGTTTTTGTGGCCTGTTTAATAACATTATCTGCACCGCCCATAAATTCGACATATTTTTTTCCAGCAGCCTCTGGTGGGAGCTTATGGAGGTGTGCAGGATTTCCATCAAAATAACCCAGGTAAAAATTATAGATCGCACGTGCATTGTGACTTATACTACCGTAATAGCCATGACTTGCCCAGTTGTTGTCAAGTTCAGCAGGCAGTTTTACCATATCACCAATCTCATCCATGGTATAACCATGATTAGCCAGGCGGAGTACCTGATCATGAAGGTATTTATAGGTATCACGCTGTTTGGCAACATGCTTTTTAATATTTTCTGTACCCCAACTTGGCCAATGGTGTGGTGCAAAAAGGACGTCAGACTTGTGACCCCATTCTAAAAGCATATTATCAATGTGTTTGGCCCATACCTTTGAATCCCTGACTTTGGCCCCACGCAAAGTGTAAAGATTGTGCATTGTGTGATTTACGTTTTCAGCAGGACATAATGCACGATATTCCTCAATATAATAGTGCATTTCAGATGGTGCTTCAGTATTTTGTGTTAGCTGAAATTCAAAATGCAGACCATCAATAACATGTTCTTCCCAGTCTTCTTTAATTATATTTGTTGGCACTGCCAGTGTGACCTGCCCTGAAGAGGTCGTAGACCCTAAGCCTGCACCGATATTCCCTTTTGCATTTTTCGGAAGCACATTACCATACATGTATGAGGCACGGCGGCTCATGGCATTGCCTGCCATGACATTTTCTGCAATGGCATTTTCCATAAAGTCGTCAGGTGCAAAAATCTTTACTTTACCCACCTTTAAATCAGCGGCATCAACAATGCCCCGCACACCTCCAAAATGATCAACATGTGAGTGTGAGTAGATCACAGCTACGACAGGTTTTTTAGGACGATGCTCAAAATAGAGATCAAGTGCTGCCTTGGCCGCTTCCGCTGAAACAAGTGGGTCCATTATGATCAGGCCACTTTTCCCTTCAATGACTGTTAGGTTTGAAAGATCATAATTTCGAACTTGGTAGATATGGTCATGGACTTTGAAAAGCCCGGTAATATTCACCAGGAGCATCTGACGCCAAAGGCTTGGGTTCACTGTAGCAGGAGCTTTTGATTTTAAATCCTGCATAAAGTCAAACTCTTTAGTGCTGAAGATGATGTTTCCGTCTCCATCTTTAATTACGTTTTCCCCACGGGCAATAAATCCCTCCTGGGCATTTTTAAAATCTTCTGTATCTTTGAAAGGTAGTACTTTTAGTAAATCCTTGTTGACCTCTTGAGTGAAAATAGTTGCATCTTTCTCTACCCCTAAGGGTTCAACTGCTTCCCCAGAGCCTCCACCGTGTGCAAATACCTGATTAACAGGCAAGAATAATAACAGGAAAGTGATTAATAAAAATTTAGCTCGCATAATTTTTTTCCTTTCTAATTGCTAAAAAATAATAATTTTCAAGCACCAGTTTTTTATTACTTTGTTGGTCTTCACACAATAAAAGCAAAGGACATGCCAAGTGTACGATGTGAACAAAATGAAAGTCAGCATACAATGTATAACCATTTTAAAAGCGAATAACAATAAACAAATGAAAAAATTAAGTACTTTATTAATCACCGGTGCTGTAATCTGTAGACACAAATTGCTTGAGACGAATGTGTCTTAGTGGCACTTGCATGACACAAATTAGCTGTCTCTGGTACAAAGTGGGAAAACCCATGAAAAAGGCTTCAGCCATTTGGAGAACAAACTTGCATTAAGCTTTAGCAGGAAAAGCCTTTGGTCTTTTTATCCTAAATTATCCACTTGGTATAGGGTATTCTGAATAGGCTTGATATTTCACATAGGAATATTAAAGCTGCTAGTATTTTGTCTATATATAACCGCTGTAAACCCTTAATACCAAGGTATTAACTTCTTTTCCCAGTGCTTACGGGCAACCAAGTTTTACCACTGAGCCATAGTATTCATAGTCCTGACCATTCCAAGCCCAAAAAACTCAAATCTGGCAGTCAATGATTATTATCCGAAGGTGGAGTATTCAAGGGGAACAATTCTCAAAGATACCAAAAGAATTGTTAAATGCTATAAACCGGGTTGAATCCAGCTTGATCCAACCCGGTCATTTATGAGTTACTCTCGCCAATGCTCTGGTTGATTAAGTACATCTGAACATTGCACTGCTCCTTTTATTCTTCCAATAATTCCAGAACTTAATTCCTGCACCATCCAGGCACCTGAATGTTCCTCAGGTATGTAATATGGAGCGTCGAAACCAAGAGCTCCTGCCGGAATAAAACCAGTACGAGGGTAATATCCAGGATGTCCTAAAACAAAGACTAACTCCACACCTGAATCTTTTAATAGATTCAATCCTTCTTTAATAAGTTGAGCTCCAATTCCCTTGTTTTGAAAGTCAGGAAGAATGGCGAGCGGTGCAAGTATCTGTGCTGAAACAGGCTCCATAGTTTGTATGATTTTTACCTTTGTAAAGAGGATGTGCCCAACTATTTTTTCACCCTCAATAGCCACAAGTGAAAATAATGGCATTGCTGTTTTATCATTAAATAGTCCCCTAACGAGCTCAGCGATTTCCAGCCCTTTTTTTTCTCCAAATGCCTTTGTATGAATATTATTTATTTCAAGTTTGTCTGATTCAATTGATTTTTTTATGTTAAATGGTTTCTCTGGTCTATTACTATTTTTATGCATGGTTGGTTCTCCTGTTATTTATGGCTTTAATTTTCAAAGAAACCTCTTTCCAGCGTTCCTTTTCCACTCGACCGGCGCTTTTTGTTTGCCTGTCAGACAAATATGCCAATTCACGCTTCATTTTTTGGTAGCTATCCAGCCTGTCTTTTCTGATAGCCCCTGTTGTGAGTCCGTGAAGCACTTGACAGCCAGGGTCACGGATATGACTACAATCGTGAAAACGACATGTATTGGCCAGGTTTTCTATCTCCGGGAAGGCAACATTCAAACCACCACCGTCATCCCAAAAGCCTATTTCCCGAATACCGGGATTGTCAATCACCATGCCTCCTTGGGGTATCATGATAAGGCTGCGGCTGGTAGTGGTATGTTTCCCTTTTCCCACGCTTTCACTTGTTGATTTCCCAGATCCTGAAGATCCGACCATGGCGATTGTTCGGCCTTGTGAAAGATAAGGTTCCAATGAAGCCAAGCCGATTGAATCCTTTGCCAAGATACAATGCACCGGAACTTCAAAGGCCACTGTTTCCACTTCATAAACACAATGCTCAGGATTTTGATGAAGGCCGCAAACGATGAATACAGTATCAAGGTTTGCAGCCATTATCTGCTCTTTACTCGACTGTGAACCTTGCTTGCCATGCGTACCTGCTGCCCCTCTGGACAAGATGTTTTTCCTTGGCAATACTACAGATATGACTTTGTCGTTCACCAGGACCCAATCTCCTGTGACTGGAAACAGCTTCTCTTTTTGGTGATTTAGCTTTCCTGCTGCAGTAACGAGGCTTTCTGAGTTTCCCTGACTGATAAGAAAACTATTTTTTTGCACACCGACTACTCTGGCCGGAAAAACTTTTTCGTTGCAGATATTGTCCAGATGAGTCTGAAAATGGGAACCCCATCCCATTTTTAAAAGAGATCTGAGAATATCGTCTGTGCATGTAATGTTTGTATGTTCCTTACGAATGATCATTGTCGGCACCTACTTTTTTTATAGATTACTGCGGTATTTTTTATGCGTTAAATACCAGAGAATCTATGATTAGACTGATAGCTTCTTAATATTTTTATCTTAGTGTAAGGGCGTTGCAGACGAAAGGCGTAACAATAACTGCGGAATCTTAAATAGACTCTATCCGGAAAGGGTCAGAAAAAATTTAGTTTGTTTTTATCTAAATAAAAATTTTGATCTGGACTAAATTAAAATCAAACTGCCACCGAATTAGTAGTACCTTTTGTCGGCAACGATTGACACAATATCTAATAATATCTTAAACAAAAAAACTCCTTTTAAAAAAATAAAACTGGCCCCTCAGGTATCATAATTTGTAGCTATTGTCAATTTCTAACGAGTCCGGATATCTATGCATGAACGCCGAAAAGAGCAGTATGTTTTAGTAAATCGGGCATTTAGAATCCCCTGTTACCACAAGCAAAAAGACTATTAAACGGAATATTTGTTTACAACAATATTTTGTCTTGATGCTGAACTACAACTCAGTTTTTTAAATGTTACAGTTCGCCGGGACTTGTTGGTTAAACACCTAAAAACACTTGGATATAAAGCTGTAAAAGCTGGATAATAGTTGTTCTCTGGGAAACCGTTACAGATTTTAATTCTTATTTTAACTTGACACTCTTTTTTATGCTTGATATAGACTCCCTGATTTTGGGCGATTAACTCAGTTGGGAGAGTGCAACCCTTACAAGGTTGAAGTCGCAGGTTCAAGCCCTGCATCGCCCACCAGAATAATGATATACGGGGGTGTAGTTCAGTTTGGTTAGAACGCTTGCCTGTCACGCAAGAGGCCGCGAGTTCGAGTCTCGTCACTCCCGCCACAATATAAAAGGGTTTTCGGTGTTTCACTGAGAACCAATTTGGAACGCCTTTTCATATCCTGTTGGTGTTGTTTGAAAATTCACACTTCAAAACTTCTCATGCTCAATATCACCATCCCCATAATCCCAGGTTATGTCGGAACAGATAATCTCGAACCAATTTTTGAACATCTTATAACTCCTTTTCGACGGCCAAGCATACGGATCTGTGTATGGTTGTTTTGGAATGATTGTTATTGCAGTTCTGTTGATAGTTTCATTTTCCCGAATATTTGCAAATTATCTCCATTTGTTCTTTTTAAAACAATTATTTAAAAGGTATCGAGACCAAATCACCGATCATATAAGTCAAAAATATTAAGGCAACCAAAACAGCACGCAATTCCAAACCCGCCAGCCTCGATAAGAGTATACAGAGACATAAACCTTAATCGTTTGAGGTACTTTTTTGTAATTTTTGTCATGATGTTATCCCATGATTCCTTTAAGCTTTTTAAATTCATGAAAATATTCTTCCACACTTATCACTGAACGGAAAAACCGTTCTAACCGGTTTTTCCATATTTATCCAAAATCTGTACTGTTAAAATATTATCAATCGGTACATTATATTTCTTAATATGTTTTGAAAAGAAAATATATCTTTTTACACGCACATTTTTTAATATCAGGTGGGTTCCGGTATCTGACAACTCAGCAACATCAGCGCTGGAAATTTTTTTTGTGTTTAATCCTGAATCTGTTTTCCTGAATATCAGTTTAACTTTTTTATCCACCAGTTTAAGGTAATCACCAACTTTTTTTAACTTAAACAGGCCGTCTATTTGAAAGTGTACATTTTTGTTGTTTTGGTTCATTCCTATCCATCAATCTTATATCTCTACGGGTTACAGCGGCCTTCAAGGAAAATCCACCTTAAAGTCCAGGGAACAATAATCCTGATTATAACGGCCTATTATCGGTTCACATTCTTAAGTCTGTCGTTGGTAATTGCCCCCAGTTCATTAAATAGTGTAAATTCCAGGATCATCAACCCGCCAACGATCTGAACAGGACACATGGATTCATTTAAAATCATAACAGAAATGATGATGGCTGCAATGGAGATTACTATTTTAAACTTTGCATTCATTGTTGTTTTTCTTTCTTCCTTTTAACTTGCAGATTATCTTGCAGAGGGTAATTTAAAAATAGGATATGTCTAACAAATCATACCTTTGATAGCAAACGAATTCAAAAGGAAAGCATTGCTTTGACGCCGCCCGGAAAATAATCAGGCCAATACCATTGGTGGTATTGGCCTGATTAGATAAAAGGCAGGAGACTATCTTGTTATCTCCGGGTTCATGTTTTAAAACAAGGCTTTTACATAAAATTATGCCACTTCTTCATATTCTGCATCCACCACCTCATCATCATTTGCTGAAGCGTTTGAGGTATCTTGGGGTTGCGCTCCAGACTGCTGATAAAGTCCCTGTGTCATTTTATGCGCTGCCTGGTTCAATACTTCCGTTTTCTGCAGGATGCCATCTGTTTGTTTGTCTTTGACAGCCTGCTTAAGATCGCTGACAGCAGATTCAACTTCCATTCTAAGGGTGCTGTCAATTTTTCCACCTGCCTCAGACAATGTTTTTTTGGTTGAATGGATCAAAGCATCAGCATTGTTTCTTGCATCTACCTCACTTTTTCTCCGTTGATCTTCTTGTGCATGGAGCTCAGCATCTTTGATCAATCGATCCACATCTTCTTTTGAAAGACCGGAGGATGAGGTAATCTGAATGGATTGTTCTTTTCCGGTGGCTTTGTCTTTTGCCGATACATTGACAATACCATTGGCATCAATATCAAAAGCGACCTCTATCTGTGGCATTCCCCGGGGAGCGGGGGCTATACCCACCAGATCAAAATTGCCAAGAACTTTATTATCAGAGGCCATCTCTCTTTCACCCTGGAGCACCTTGATTGACACAGCAGGTTGGTTATCATCAGCAGTGGAGAACACCTTGCTTTTTCGAACCGGGATGGTGGTATTTTTTTCGATCAATTTTGTCATGACCCCGCCCAGGGTTTCAATACCCAGGGATAATGGTGTGACATCCAGCAGAAGAACATCTTTCAGTTCTCCCGTGAGCACTGCGCCCTGGACCGCCGCACCCAGTGCAACCACTTCATCCGGATTTACACCCTTATTGGGTGCTTTGCCAAAGATCTTTGTAACACGCTCCTGAACAGCAGGCATCCGCGTCATTCCACCGACCAGAATAACCTCGTTGATCTCATTGGCGGATAAACCCGCATCTTTGAGCGCTGTCTTGCATGGTGCAACAAGCCTGTCCAGCAAGCCTGAAACCAGAGATTCCAATTTTGCCCGGGTAATTTTAATATTCATATGTTTGGGACCAGACCCGTCTGCGGTTATAAAAGGCAAATTCACATCGGTCTCCAGGGCGGTTGATAATTCCATCTTTGCCTTCTCTGCTGCTTCTTTTAAACGCTGCAGGGCCATTGTATCATTTCGCAGATCAATACCCTGGTCTTTGCGGAACTCATCAGTCAGATAATCTATCAGTGCAAAGTCGAAATCTTCTCCACCAAGATGGGTGTCGCCATTGGTTGATTTTACTTCAAAAACCCCGTCCCCGATTTCCAGGATTGATACGTCAAAGGTACCGCCACCCAGATCAAAAACAGCAATCTTTTCTTCTTTTTTCTTATCCAGCCCATAAGCCAAAGAGGCAGCAGTGGGTTCGTTGATAATCCGAAGGACGTTAAGCCCTGCGATTTTACCTGCATCTTTTGTTGCCTGGCGCTGGCTGTCGTTAAAATAGGCCGGAACTGTAATCACTGCATCAGTAACCTTTTCACCCAGGGAGGCTTCAACAGATTTACGGATTTCAGCCAGAATATGGGATGATACCTCTGCCGGGCTGTATTGTTTCCCATTCAGCTTAATGGCCACATCGCCATTTCCAGACGCACAGATGGCAAAGGGCAGCTTGCCGATATCCTTTTGAATCTCCGGTGAATCAAATTTGCGTCCGATCAATCGTTTTACGCCAAAAATTGTATTGGCCGGGTTGGTAATGGCCTGGCGTTTTGCGATCTGCCCCACCAGTCGTTCCCCATTTCCCGATACAGCCGTTACAGATGGCGTGGTGCGCCCGCCTTCCTGGTTCATAATGACTTTTGGTTCGCCTGCTTCCATAACAGATACGCATGAATTGGTTGTTCCAAGGTCTATTCCTATTATCTTACTCATTTTGAATCTCCTGATTTATAGATTAATTTTAATTTGTCTGCAACTTCTCTTAATGCAGGAAAAGTAAGTACGATAATCATTCATGTCAATTAAATATTCATTACTTTATATCTTTTTATCAAAAAAAGTAATGAGACCATCTGCTTTCACTTTTAACAATAAAATTTTCCAATCAGGCAGGAGGGGTATCTAATGCCGTTGTATACTATTTAATATTACCGACCTGAAAATCAGGATCGTAATGCCCAGGGTGCCCGGAAAAAAATTCCTGTTTTTAAAGGATGGAACGAAACTTTGCAGCGTTGACGGGCAGATCCGTATCAAGTGTTTTCTTGTATCCCAGGGCCATCAAAGGCTGAGTCAAGATTTTGCAAAACCGGCCCCTTCAATCATTTTGCCGGCGGCATAATCAAGGGTTCTTCCCCGGGTTGGCTCTGATCTATAATCCATTGGCCGGACAAATAGAATCTTACAGCACACTAATATCTTTTTCCCTATCCAAAAACTTGTTATTTTGGTAAGAACGATGTTTAGCTTGCAAGAACACATACAATAAGTGAGGAGAGATACATAGTTATCAACAACAGGAGGCTTTATGCAGTTTAAAGATTATACCAATTTTCATCAGATGCTCTGTGAGACCGTTGACAATTATACCGATCAATCGGCATACCGATGGTTTGATGAAAACGCAAATGCCAGTTCTGTCACATGGGGCGATTTTTATGACCAGGTCAAATCAGTGTCTAAAAGTCTTATTGCCCTTGGCGTTGAAAAAGGCGACAAGATCAACATTTTGAGTTATACCTGCTATAAATGGGTTTTGACCGATGTTGCTAGCATGAGCATTGGGGTTGGAACCGTTGGTATTTATCAGTCCAACCTGCCCCCTGATTGTGAATATATGATCAACCATTCCGATGCAGTGATTGTCTTTGCCGAGAATCTAACTCAATTGGATAAATTACTTAAGATCAAGCAAAATATCCCAAATATTCGGAAGGTTATCCTGTTTAATGGTGAGGTTGAGGGAGATGACTGGGTGATTACCTATGACCAGTTTTTAGCCCTTGGAAAAGAGATAGAGGATTCTGTTTTTGAAGAAAGAACCGGTCAGGTCACGGCCCGGGATACGGCAGCGATTGTATACACCTCCGGCACAACAGAGGTGCCCAAGGGCGTTGTTCTGACCCATGACAACATCACCTCCACCTGCCAGTCCGTGTACCAAAGCGGGGAGTTCAAAGATGGTGAAGAAATGTTTGTATTTCTCCCCCTGGCCCATGTTTTTGCCAGAACCAGCTGTTATACGGCCATAATAACCGGCAACCGGACCAGTTTTGCCCGGAGCATCGACACATTGCTGGATGATTTCGCATTGGCAGCCCCCCACTGGTTTATCAGCGTGCCCCGGGTATTTGAAAAAATCCACACCAAAATCATCAGCGAAGCCGAGGCAAAGGGGGGAGCCGCTGAAAAGATATTCAGCTGGGCATGTCAAGTTGGCTCCCAGGTCAGCACCTGCAAATTGGCAGGTCAACCCATTCCCCTTGGTCTGGGGCTCAAATATAAACTGGCAACCAAACTGGTCTTTTCCAAGATCCACAAGGCCCTGGGCGGTAATGTCAAATGGTGCATCAGCGGTGCTGCCCCCTTGAACCCTGATATTGCGCGCTTTTTCCATGCCGCCGGTCTTTTAATCCTGGAAGGCCTGGGCATGACAGAGAATACATCATTTTCCAATGTCAACCGGCTGGACCATTATAATTTCGGTGTGGTGGGAGCTCCGGGCGAGGGATTTACTCATAAAATCGGTGGTGATGGAGAGGTTCTCCTGTCTGGACGAAATGTGATGAAAGAATATTATAAGATGCCCGATGAAACCGCAGACACCTTTACCGAAGACGGCTGGCTCAAGACCGGAGACATAGGAGACATTGATGAAAACAATGTCTTGAAAATCACCGACCGGAAAAAAGATCTCATTATTACTGCCGGCGGAAAAAACATCGCCCCCTCCAGGATTGAAGGGATAATAGCAACTTCCAAATATATCAACCAGATCTGTGTGGTGGGGGACAAACGAAAATTTCTTTCCGCCGTGGTCACCCTGGACGAAGAAAATATCAAAACCTATGCCGGGAAAAATCACATTGCCCATGAAACCGATACCGAACTTCTTGCCCATCCGGACATTAAAACCATTGTCGATGCAGAAGTGGCAAAGAAAAACCAGGAACTGCCCTCCTTTGAAACCATCAAAAAAGTGATCATTGTGCCTGAGTTTACCATTGAGAATGCCATGATGACTCCGACCTTTAAGCTGAAAAAAAATATCATCCTGAAAAATTATAAGAATGACATCGAAACCATGTATGCATGCTGATTAGATTTTCTTAGTCTTTAACAACATAACAGCTCCACCCGGTCCGGGCGCCGGGTGGAACTGTTATTATTTTCCACGGCATTGTTCACCTGCCTGAATCCGAGGCCCTTGGAAAAAACACACTAAAGGTGGTGCCCATCATCTCGGAAAGGGTATTGGCAAGATTAGACAGGCCATTGGCCTTCCCCTTAACCTGGGAACTGGAATCTGCCATCTGGGAGGAAGACCGGGTCACCTCGTTGATGGTGGAGGTCATTTCCTCGGATGCCGCCGCTACTGATCCCGCTCTTCCCGAGGTGTCTTCCGCCGCTGAATTCATCTGGTCCGATATCTCCTTTGCAATGGTGAAAGCAGAATTAACCAAATCCTGAATCTGCTCTTTTTGGAAAAATACTCTGCTCGTTAACAAAAGCCGATTTCGAGAATGAAACATATATTGTCTAGGATTTAGTCGGCATATTATCACATTGAAATTATAAAATAAAAGCCTTGTGAGCTGGGGCAGCAATAATATGTGCCAGAACAACACAATGATAACAAATGGGGCAAACGCTTCCCGATTTTCTATTATTGTGGGATACAAGCCCCGAAAATTACAAATGCGAACTCATCTGCCCCAACCGTACCGGTCATATGGCCTGTGGCCTGATCAATGACAACATTCCATGCCCGGCCTTCCTGGAACCCCTGGAGAATCAAATTCCCCTTTTGCTTTTCAATGGTGGTGACAGGACTTGTCAACACCCTTTGATTTTTGGATTTGCCGGTCAATTGTTTACTTTTAAAATCGATTTTCACAAAATCGGGAAAATTAAAATTTCCAGCAGTTCCCTTGACACAATCACTGCCAGGAGCGCATTCATACACCTCAACAACAGCACAGGCAAGGGGCTTTGATCCGTCAAAAACATCTGTAAATCCTGAAACAGGTATCACCAAAACAACAAAGACGATAAAAACCAATGATAATTTTTTCATGAAAATCTCCGGTATCTTTCTTATTTTACAGTATAGCCTTTACCCTCAAGGCAGGCAGAATAGGCACGATTATAGGAATTGCGAAGCTCAGTATACCGCTGGGCCTCCTGCTGCTCCCATTGTTTTTGGGCCTGCTGCTGCTGGCTTGCCTGGTCTCTCCTTGACATGCCTCCCATGAGCCCGCCCGCGGCAGCACCGGCTCCCGCACTTCTGCTTTTGCTGTTATTGGTGATGGCCCCCACGGTGACCCCCACCAGAGCTCCCCTTGCAGCGCCCTTAACCACACTGCTCCCGGAGGATTGCTGCTGCGGAGGCGGGGTTGAGGCTGTGGGCGGAGCCATGGGATCAAACCCGCTCTGCTGCTTTGCCCACTGGTAGCACTCATACTTATCTTTTTCCAATTGCTCATTGCTCTGGCCCTGGGCCGGATAGATCACCAGTTCACTTGAAAATCCTGCCTCTGCTGCCATTAACAGGATAAGCCCTGGAATGAGAACTTTTACCAGGCATTTAAATAATAGGTTCATCTAATACCTCCTGTGAATTGTCATGTTGCCCCACCAGCGAATCCATAGTTCAGCCTCAGCTTTTCGTATTTTTTTTACTTTACCAGGAAACCCGCCGCTTGCGTCGGCAAATTAATGCTTTATTATTTATAGGGTTTTCAGGTATGATACCTGAAAATATGAAATTCATCAATTGGATTCCCGGGATTCCCGGAATTCATAATATTCCATAAGGATGGAGGAAGTAATGAAAATAGCATTTCCAATAACAGAAGATACCGGGCTCACCAGCCTGGTAAACGAGCACTTCGGTGTTGCCGAAAAATTCATGATTGTGGATGTTGACACCAAAGAAGTTGAAGTTGTGCCCAACCAGAAAAAGGTGGAGGGGAGTTCGTGCAAAACCGGGGTATTTGACCAGGAGATAATTGTGGATGCCGTGGTCACCCACTGCATCGGAGACGGATCACTCCGGGGACTGAACACAGCCGATATCAAAGTATATGCTGCCCAAAAAGAGTCAATAGCCGACAACCTGGAACTCCTGGAAAAAGGTGAGTTAAAAATCTTCCACATATTTGATCTCTGCCAGGGAAAAAAGAACAAAAAAGAAGGCGGATGCGGACACCAGCACTAATGAAAAGTTTATTTAGCTGGATCGGCAGGATTGTGTATTTTTCCATCGGCTGGACCTATGATCCCCTTCCGGACTACTGGGACAAAAAAAGTGTAGTCATTGGTTTTCCCCATACCAAAAACATGGACACTTTCCGGGCCCTGACCTATATCAAGATTGCAAAGGTGAATGCCAGGCTGCTGGTCAAGGCCTCCTGGTTCTTTTTTCCCATATCCCTTTTGCTCAAAAGCCTTGGGGGACTTCCAATAAAACGGAACCAGGCCAGTGGGTTTGTGGAAAGTGTGGTCAATGAATTCAATAAACGGGAGGAGCTCGTGCTGGCACTGGTCCCCGAAGGCACCCGAAAACAGGTTACCACCATTAAAACCGGATTCTGGCACATTGCAAAGGGGGCCAATGTACCCATTATCTGCTGGTATCTGGATAACCGGCAAAAGCGCACCCGGTGGATAGGAAAAATACATCCGGGAGAGTCCATTGAGGCAGATCTTCTCAAAATAAAAGAAATTTATGAAAAAGCTGGTTTTTCCATTCCCCTGGATACTGAAAAAATGAAACAGCTAAAAAAACCTTAACCCTTGGATTAGCTTTTTCATTAGGTTATCTCATGATTTTATGTATAAAAATTATGCAATTCTTTAAAATTCCTAATTTTTTATGGGCATATTTGGATTTTCACAAAAGCATTCTGCCCCATTCAACCCACCTAAGTCATTGAAAAACAATAAAAAATCATTGACATGAAACCTGGAAAATTTTAGACTAAAAACTTTGGAAAATTGACAGCCCTCTCTTTTCCATAAAGAAATGTGTCGCAAAGGTGAAAGCCTTTCATGGGGAAACAATCGGCAAGGGCCCTGTTAAACGGTCTGCAGAAGAACATCTTTTAGCCGGTTGAATCGTCTGCATTGTCAGTAAAACAGCAGACGGATAAATGCTTAAAAGACAAGGAGTGTATATAATGTGTCGTCTGTTCGCACTTACCAGTAAGGATCCGGTATCTCCGATGCTGGCCATCAAAGCCCTCGACGTGATGAAAGAAGGGCATGACGGGTCAGGCATGGGCCTGTTACTCCAGGACCTTGGGGGCCCCTTTGAAGAGATGAAGGATGCCCCGATTCTATCGGGCATCTTCAGCGAAGAAGGGATCCGGCGTTTGGACCTTTTCATGATGGACAAGGGATTTTTGACCAAGTATAAAATTTCTTTAAAAATTCCAAAAAAACCAATGGAAGGCATTCCCAGAAGGGGCCTCTATCTAATCCGGGCCTATGAACTGCCCGAGGGCTGGGATAATCTTGACCAGGAAGAGATTACCAACCGGCTCTCGGACATACGACTCAAAATCCGTGAAATGGGAGAAGAGAAAAAAGACATGATCGTCTTTTCTTTCTGGCCCGATACCATCATGATCAAGGAAATTGGTGATCCCATCAAGCTGGGTGCTTACCTGGGACTTGACCGAAAAGAGCTCCATGCCCGG
>PIVS01001020.1 GCA_003353855.1 Desulfobacteraceae bacterium | reverse complement strand
CGCACTGAGTTATCCCTTGGCACCGGAGTCTCCCCTCGTATGCCTCCGTTTCACTCAGATATTTTTACTTGATCGCAAGTATAGATTAATTCGGCACTGATTGTTCTTTCCTGCCTATAGGGTCTGTTCCAACAAAGGTACGCAAAAGTCTCATAGGATTTTTAGAAACTATTTGAAAACAGAAGAAATCTGCCGTTTTCATCACTCCCAAAATCAGATGGGCATCGCAGCAAAATTTTTGGGCTTCCTAATTCCCACCGAATCCTGCAATTTTTCTTCTGAAAAATCATATTCTCCCAGCAAGTTGATGTGTTGCCAGGAAACAACGGACCCTGATGTGATAGCATTGATTATTGAGTCGTGACTCTCCTGGTCATCCGTCTCGTCTATCTTCTGGGTCAAATAGAGATAATTCCAACAAGTTATTGCGTTTTTAATGAGCCGTCTGCATCCGTCTGCAATCTCTTGTTCCGATTTCTCTGCTTGTGTAAATTCTCTGGGACTTCCAACAGATACCGCTCGGGAGAATCTATGTGAGCTTTCAACCTTATTCAACTGTTTCTCAATGGACTGACGGAATTCGAGATCGTCTATATATCGAAGAATGAAGATGGATTTAATGATTTTACCGAAGGCCTTCAGAGCACGATACAGTGAATGCTGTTTCGAATATGGATTTAGCCTTCTGAATATGTCCGAAGCCGTGGCCTCTTTAAGCTTTATGGTTGCGATGAATTTCAGGATATAGTCCCAGTTTTCTTTGATCAATTTTTCATTAATATATCCTTTTGGACTATAATTGGCCCGGCAATATTCGAGAACTCTAAAATAGTAGTGAACACGCAGTCACCTTATCGAAATCTGATAGAATATTTATTTCAGATTTGCCGAATCATCTATTTAAACATATAAAAAGCCAACCCACAAAAAAGCCAAAAGTTCTTAAGGCCAATGA
>PIVS01001019.1 GCA_003353855.1 Desulfobacteraceae bacterium | reverse complement strand
GTATATATTGGTAACAAAATTGATCCTGATGACAAAACTGGTCTTGGTAATCTGGCCAAATATATTATCCGTGCATGTTTCTCTCAAGAAAGATTGATTTATATTTCGGCAAAAGAATCAAATGACGGTATTGCCAAGCTGGTTTATACTTCAAAAGAAAGGGAAGTCCCGAAAAGTTTTTAATGCTCTGGACTGGCTTGCTCAACTGGTGACTCACATTCCCGGTAGATATGAGCAGACTGTCAGGTACTAGGGTTTCTATTCGAACAAATCCAGAGGCTTGAGAAAAAAAGCTGGTACCGATGATGGTATTCCAGCTATCATACCGAGAACAATGTCTTCCAAAGAATTCCGGAAAAATTGGGCTCGATTAATTCAGAAAGTCTATGAAGTAAATCCATTGATTTGCAATAAATGCCAGGGACCAATGAAAATCATTAGTTTTATTGAAGAAATTGAAATCATAGAAATGATTTTGCAGCATCTGGGACTTTGGGATATACGCAACCATGATCCTCCTCCACCTACCCCTTAATACCATATTTTATTTCAAGAATATTCTGACCGGATCTGGATCGGGTGCATATTTCAGCTTTTGGAATCTATTTCATACTTCTATTAACAAAAAGCGTCTTCCATGAGATATCCTCACATAAGGGTGAAGCTCCTCTGTTTCAAGAACCATCTGGTTTTCCAGTGGTATAATCTTTGAACAGTCTGCAACAAAGCACTATTCCTGTTTACTTGAATGTATCCAGTATCTTGAAAAAGAAATTGCCCTTGTTCTCAGCCAGACACAGGGTGCATTTTTTACCAGCATTCACGGCATTGGTATTGTCCTGGCCCCAGGTATCTGTTCTGAAATTGGCGATCCATTTATCCAAGGGGCGGCTGCCAACCTTGCTTCATATGCCGGGGTTGTCCCGGGAGTAAAACAGTCCGGCGGACCAGAGTCA
>PIVS01000481.1 GCA_003353855.1 Desulfobacteraceae bacterium | reverse complement strand
ATGTGGCGGCATTCTGCTATGGGGGAAGTGCCCTGGGGGTAACCTTTGCCGGGGATCTTATTTCCCTGTATTTTTTCTGGGAACTCATGGCCGTGTCCTCCTGTTTTTTGATTCTGGCCAAAAGAACTGCTGATGCCAGAAGGGCTGCGTTCCGGTATTTTGTATGGCATTTTTTCGGCGGGATCTGTCTATTGGCCGGCATCATACTCTATGTGACCTCCCGGGGGACCCCGGCCTTTTCCTATATCGGTCTTTCTGATGGGGCAAGCTTACTTATCTTTATCGGCTTCTGCCTCAATGCAGCGGTTTTCCCCTTTCATTCATGGCTGCCCGATGCCTATCCCCGGGCCACGGTCACAGGGGCTGTTTTCATGAGCGCCCTGACCACCAAGAGTGCGGTCTATGTTCTGGCCAGAACCTATCCGGGATCCGACCTGCTCATGTGGGCCGGGGCCCTGATGACCTGTTTTCCCATTTTCTATGCCGTACTAGCCAATGACATGCGCAGGGTTCTTTCCTACAGCCTTCTCAACCAGGTTGGCTTCATGATCTGCGGCATCGGTATCGGCAGCAGTCTGGCCATTAACGGGGTGGCGGCCCATGCCTTCTGCCATATCATTTACAAGGCCCTTTTGTTCATGTCCATGGGCGCGGTCCTCCATATGACCGGGAAGATCAGAGCCACTGACCTGGGCGGGCTTTATAAGTACATGCCCTTGACAGCAATTTTCTGCATGATCGGGGCAGCCTCCATCTCAGCCTTTCCCCTTTTTTCCGGGTTTATCTCCAAGTCCCTGACCGTGGCTGCCGTTGCCGAAGGGCACCAGACCCTTATCTGGCTGATGCTTCTCTTTGCCTCTGCCGGTGTTTTCCACCATGCCGGCATCAAGGTGCCCTATTTTGTCTTTTTCGGTCATGATTCCGGGATAATCACCCGGGATCCCCCTTTTAACATGCGCATTGCCATGGGCATCGCTGCCTTTATCTGTGTTTTTCTGGGGGTTTATCCTGCGCCTCTCTATGGATTGCTGCCCTTTCCCTTAGATTATGAACCCTATACCTTT
Source organism: Desulfobacteraceae bacterium (assembly GCA_003353855.1). Lineage (GTDB taxonomy): Bacteria > Desulfobacterota > Desulfobacteria > Desulfobacterales > Desulfobacteraceae > NBML01. Next base: position 2,858 of record PIVS01000481.1, on the reverse strand, counting down.
TTCCATGTCATGGGCATGGTGGAGCTGCTCCTATTCGGGGCCCTTGCCTTTACCATTTTGATAATGTCCGGGTTTTACCCGCCTGAACTTCGGGCAATCAACCTGGATACGGACTGGCTCTTCCGGATGCCGGGCCGGGCCTTTATCCGGTTTTGTGAATCGCCTTTGGCTGCTCTGGACAAGTTTTTTTCCACCCTTATAGCAAGGCTGGCTGCTGCAGCCTGTGCAATCCCGGGAAGGTGTATAAAAATTGAAGGCCTCTTTGATTTTTTCTTCCATAAATTTTTGACAGGGTTCCCCCGGATTTTTACCCTATTGAAACCCATGAATACGGAAAGCAGGCAGATGGACTGGAACCTGTTTTATATCCTGGCCTCTTTAGTTTTTTTACTTATTTATATCCTGTTTTTCAGCCGGGTAACAGGAGGGTAGAAAATGGACCATATCCTGTTACAGATTGTATTTCTCCCCATCCTGGCCGCAGGGATAATCCTGTTTGTCCGGACCAAAAAAAGTCGTCATGCCGGATGGATCACCCTGGCGACCCTTGGCTATAGCACCTTTCTTCTGGCCAGGGCAGGGATGCAGATTTTGCAAAAAGGGCCTATTTTCGAGGGCTATGATCTGGGGCCTAACCTTAGTTTAAACCTGCTGGCAGACGGATTGAGCCTGCCCATTGCCCTGGTGATCAATCTCATCTGTCTTTCCCTAAGCCTCTACTCTTTTTTTTATGTGGACCACAGGATACATGAGATCTACCCCAAGGCAGATGATAAAATCCATGGCCTTTATTACAAACGGTTTTTCTTTTTATACCTGTTTTTTCCCACAGGATTCATGGGGGTTGCCTTTGCCACCAACCTATTATCCCTCTATCTTTTTTTGGAAATTCTCACCATCATCCCCCTTTATTTTATTATGGCCCAGTTCGGGTATTCCGATTATATCACCCGGTATCGTGTGGCATTGATCTGCCTGTTCTGGGGGGTGGCCGGGGCCAGTCTGTTTTTTATCGGCATTCTCATGGGGTTTAATGAAGTTGCCAGCTTTGAGATGGATGCGATTCCAAGGCTTTCCGGAAATCCCATGACATTCTGGATCATCTTGCTGATCCTTACAGGGCTATGCACTAAGCTGGCCATGGTTCCCCTCCATGTCTGGATGCCCTGGGTCCATGCCGAGCATCCCACCTGTATTGCCGGACTGCTGGCTGTCTATGCCAATATTGCCGTCTACATCGCTGTCAGGGTGCTGGTTCTGCCCCTGCCAAAGGAGATGCTCTTGTTCCGGGCCCCCCTGATGGTGCTGGCCGTAATCACCATGGTCTACGGGGCATGTCTCACCCTTGCCCAGACCGATGTCAAACGGTTTTGTGCCTGTTCAACCATCAGCCAGATCTCCTATTCGGTTTTCGGCGTTGCTGCCATGACAATGATGGGGATACAAGGGGGGTTGTTCTACTTTTTAAGCCATATCCTGGGCAAGGCTGTTTTGTTTTCCACCGCAGGAATGCTGGTCTATGTTACCCGTACACGGGATATGCGAAAAATGGGCGGACTCTGGAAAAAGATGCCCGTCACAGCCACGCTTTGGATGGCGGCTGCCCTGATTCTCTCGGCCCTGCCGCCCACAAGCGGTTTTGTGGGTAAATGGCTTTTTTTTGTTGGGGCATTTGAGGCCCTCAGGGGAGATTGGAGCGGCCTTATGCTGGTGGTAATAGCTGTCATGTCCACCCTGCTGACCCTGGTCTATACCTTTTCAGCGGGGTTTAAAATTTTTTTCGGGTCCTTAAAAATGGATTCAAACCAGATCAAGGACCCGCCTTTGGCCATGGGGCTGCCGATTTTATTGCTGGCCTTCCTGGCCTTTGTCCTGGGCGTTTATCCGGATCCTGTCCTTGATTTTTTCAGCCTTGTTGTCCCAGTAAGATAATTTGATCCAGTAAATTAACAAATCTAAAGAGAAATATCTTAGGGGAAGCTGGTCTCTATCAACTCCTTGATGGAGTCAATATCGGCCAGGGCTTTTTCCTGTGATACATCCTGCTATCCATCCTCCCGGATTCTGGTCAATTCTTTTAAAAATTTACCAAGGGTCTGGGTGTATTTGGCCGCACTGCCAAGGCCGGTGGTGGTGGGCCCTTTGATTTCACCGCTTTCCCGACGTATTTCCTGGACTTCCTGGAATGCCTTGTTAATGGATTTTTCTCCGGAACTGATACTTTCCCGGATCTCCTCATTCCCGTGTTCCATTACCTTCCGGGCCTTATCCACCTTGTTGGGGCTGATACCCAATTCCTTTGCCCGCATCTCGTTGGTCTCTTTTCTGCTCGGCTTTGGTCTGTCATCTTCCTCATCCTTTGGGGCCGACCCATGGATGGTATCCAGGAGGGCAAGGCAGTTCAGGATATCCTCATCGGACATGTTCCTGCGGTTGCGTTGGATGTGGAAGCTGTACAAGACTGCATCATCTTCATTGTCAAAGGGTTTAAATTGGACCGGGACCTCTTCCAGTCCAACGGCTTTTGCGGCGGCAAACCGGGTATGGCCATCCACCACGATGTTTTTCCCCTCCCAGGCAATGATGGGGAAAACTTCATCAAACCCGTTGCTCTCCATGTCTTGGGAAATGGACTCAAGGGTTTCGTTTCCAATCAGTGATGTCCGGTTAGGTTTTTGCTTGCTTCGGTCTTTTTTGTTTTTTGATAATTTTATTCTTGGTTGATGCAGGTGCATTCATCTTCGAGCCGTTAAAAAGTTCATTCAAAATGGAGGTCCTTAATTCTCGAACCCTTTTGATGGAAACCTTTTCATTAAACTGTTTCCGGCAGTATATGGCCATCAGCAAATATGTGATCA
>PIVS01001018.1 GCA_003353855.1 Desulfobacteraceae bacterium | reverse complement strand
CTGAATAATGGCCTCTTTGAATTCTCGGGTATATTCCACTATCAATGTCCTTTAGCCGCCCTATTAATGTTTAAATATTTCGTGATGGGTTCAGACGACAACTATCCTGACACATAGGGTTGGCGGATGAAATAAAAACACGTCATTACTCACCTAAAACATTAAAGTCTTACCGGGCATGGGCTGTTAAGTTCCAGCACTTTACAAATTCAAAGAATCCTGAATTTCTTGATACGGATGATGTGAAAGCTTTTTTGACTTACCAGGCAGTAAGTCTGAAGGTCTCAGCATCTTCACAAAATCTGGCCTTTAATGCGTTGCTGTTTTTTTACCGGCATGTTCTCGGCAGGGAATTTGGTAAAATAGACGGGGTCGTCCGGGCCAAAAAACGACCCCATATTCCGGTGGTGCTTTCACAAAATGAAATCCATCGGGTTTTTCAGCATTTAGTGTATCCCTTTGATCTTGTCGTAAAATTATTGTATGGATGCGGGCTTCGTTTGTTTGAAAGTTTAAATCTGAGAGTCAAAGATTTTAATTTTGATGCCGGTCTTTTAACCGTGCAGGGGAAAGGAAAGAAATTTCGAACCCTGCCCATTCCAAGGGTTATTACACCAGCACTAAAGGATCAGATGGATAACGTGTATAAATTAAATCAGATTGATATTGCTGATAACTATGATGGTGCATTCATGTTTGACCGCATAGAAAAAAAATACAGGGGTGCTGGAAAAGATTTTGTGTGGCAGTGGTTTTTTCCTGCCAGGTCACTGACTTTTGTGGCGTATGAAAAAGAACACCCCAGGTATCATTTACATGAAACCCATGTCCAGCGTTCCATAAAAAAAGCGGTTGGCAAAGCCCGGTTAACCAAGCGGGCTACGGCCCATACGTTCAGGCACAGTTTTGCAAGTCACCTGCTTCAAGCCAATTATGATATAAGAACAATTCAGGAG
>PIVS01001017.1 GCA_003353855.1 Desulfobacteraceae bacterium | reverse complement strand
TCATCTACAAGGCGCATCAAAGATTTAATAGCAGGCCTATTTGGCCTTTGATGCAACGCAGTAGATGGGCCAAAAGGCAAGCTATTTCGTTCAAGTTATAAAATTTGCAGTCCTAAGTCCGAAGATGTGGCTTGAACTGCTGCTAACATGGGTCTTCCTCATTTTTAATGAATCAAGGCTTATTTCCCATGATATGGTATTCTAAGTCGCAGCGGTTGTTTACCCTGGTTACTATCCATTAGCAGAAACTATCGATAATTATAACGGAAATTAATAAAATTTATTCCGGTTTCCGTAGATTTTCGGGAGAAACAGGCAATGCTCCCTATCTGTATCGACATTTGGTAAAATCCTGTGACGGATTTCATCCCAATGTGCAACTACACCCAACCATTGAGCTTTTTTAAAATTATTCCTGCGATGTACGGGAAATCGAATAAAAAACTTTAATCCAGATGGGCAGGTCCATCCAATTCACCGCAATCTCCATACAATTCTATGGAGTCTGCTATGGGTGTTAAATCCTTGCCGGCAAAACCCGAATAATCAAGTTCAAATTCACGAACCTTGAAGACATTAACCATGGTACTATCAGGACCTTTCATCCCCTCACCCGGATCACCATTATAACAAAGAAGGCCGTTTAGTTTATGAACAATGCCGTTGTACTTCCACACAACCTCTTGATCCGGGGTGACCTCTATGAAATTACCGGATGTCCCAAAAGTTATAAGGGTGTTACCATTTTTTAATCTTTGAGCTCCGGATGAATCAGATGACCATATATTGTAATGGTTGTCTGCGTTCCATTCCCAAGCCAATGCATCTGGTCCCCAATGGGGAGCATTACCTGTTTCTCACGAATTATCGACAATGATACGAAGTTTAGGTCGTTGTTCGAAAGTACGGTTCTGCTGATTCTTTTTAGATCTATTTTCCATAATCCGATCAAAAGTC
>PIVS01000480.1 GCA_003353855.1 Desulfobacteraceae bacterium | reverse complement strand
TTTGCAAATGCACATTTTCTGTGATTTATTCGTAACTGATTAAATTTATAGAGTAAACCGTTTGTTTTAGAAAAATATTAAGGTCTGAAAACCGTTACACTATTCGCATCTTATCAGGCAACCATGTGATTGTCGGTTCCACAATTTCATAATCTTCTCTTTTAGGAAATGGCGGCATTTCAAAAATTCTTTTTGCTCTCCATGCATATTCAAGAAACGCATGGAAACACATCATTACATTATGCTTTCCCTTTCCGGACAATTTTATAGAATCAAGCAACTTATCAAGAGTATCGAGTTGAACATCATGAAGCTGGATTGGGTTTATTTCAAAAAAAGGTTTGATCCAGTTTTAAAATAAGACTTATATCCCTTATATGTGGCCGGTTTTTTCTTGGCTTTTGTTTCAAGCCACTTTTCAAAATAGGGGATAACATCAGTCCAACCCTTTTTTGTAAATTCTTCAATTCAAAAAGTGCATTCACCACGTTGAGCTTGTTCCCATCTGCCTTGGATGAGGGCAAGAAGTTTTTGTGCGAGTTTATACCCCTGACATTTTTCTTTGTTCGGGATGAACCTTTCTTTTTCATCAAGGCGATATTGTCCATTTTTCGCTTTTTCAAATGCTGTACAGGGCATATAATTGCCATTGTACTTGTCAATAAGTCGCCATTTTTTGGCCTTTTCGTCCCACCAACCGACCCGCCACCGATGACGGTCTGCTGCGTAATAGGGTTTTCCTTTCATACATATTCCTCCTTTTTGGATTATTCCTGGGAGGGATGTATTATTTTGCGACAAGCGTGTCAATTGTTTGGTCTTATTTCTTTTTCAACTCGATTAGTTCAGAAATAAAAGAATAATACAATTTGTTTTTTTTGATTCTTGTGGCGTTTGGCTGGGTGGTAGCAGTTGGTGTTGCAGTAGTTGTATTCATATCAAATAATCCTTTTCAAAGTTAGCCAATTAGTTCTCAAGGTGCACAAGCTCAGCGAGAACCTTTTCTTCGCTGAGAACCTTTCTCAGCACATTTGTACGGTCTAACCTATGGATTATTTGTCCCAGTTAAGCCCCGGGCGGGCTTTTCGTTGAGTATTAACACCTCAATTTCTTACCTATATTATACCATCTCCCCCCCCGGGTCTGTCAAACATATGGGGAAGTTTTTTAAAAAAAGTTTTTAATCGGGTTCCCTCCCCCCTCTGATACTCTGCTTAGATTCCGGAAATTTTATGTTTTTAGGATTTGGCCGGTTCTGGTGTATGACAATTTTCCTGAAGCAGTAAGATAAAGAGGATTAGAAAAAATTAAAGATACAGTTTGAATTGTTGAATATTGGGGGAGTTATGAATTATACAAGTATCATTCACTTTCAGGAATAATTCAATTCGATGTTTACATGTTCAACTTTTTGGTAAAAAGGATTTTCTTCCAACCCCTATATGTTGTACCAGGTTGTATTTGAAAATACTGAGCCCTATGAATACATATAGTCGCTGCCAGATTCCGGGCAGCTATCACTACTACCAAAAGATATAAACGCCTTTTTAACAAAGGGTTTCAGCGTTTAATTATAGACTTATGTTGCGAGAGACCGTAACTGTCTGATTTTTAAAGGGATTTTAACTCAGTCTGTGTAAATCGATATTGTCTTTAAATTCAATGGGTTATGGAAGATTTTGAGATTTTTAAAAACAACTGGCAACATAATATTTTGTTTTACTACGTAGGTCACCGTGTCTGGCAATATCCGTTCCGCTCGTGTGCTAACAGTCAGGCCAGTTTTTCGTTTCCCCATTATTTGCCCAAAATCTGAATCGATCAAAATTTCCTCTTTTTATTACTATGTATTTTGGCATTAATCTCATTGAATTATTTAGCTCCACTGAATTATTTAGCTCCACTGAAAAAATACATGTATTCATCTTAGCACCCTTGATCTTGTGCAATCAAATTTTAGGAATTTACGATTCCAACATTATATCCCCTTTAGCAGTGATATCAAGCATAATTTTCAACACAGTTTTATTAAAGTGGGGCTAAAACCAATACAGACAAGGTTTTTGGCCGATAACATATCTTGTAACGTACCTTGTGTTAAATTGGGTTGAAAGCCTTTAGCATCAGCCCGTTTGGGCAAGAACATATCTTGTAACGCATTCTCAAATAATAAGGTTCTTTTGGTAGATTTCTTCCGCTTGCCGTAACCGGAATTTTGTTCACGCTACTGCTGGACCCGGCTCACATTTTCAGAGAATGAGAAGTAGTCTCGGTTTTTTGACTTTTCCGCTGCCTCTGACGACTCTTCTTTTTGCTGGCTATTTTGCATTCTGTTTTAGGGCAAAATTCTGTCTTTTGTGTTGGCGAGGATCTGGCATGAATAGATTATGGCAGTTTTCACATCTGTGCTGTTGTATTTTCTTTTTCATAGGCCTGGTACCTCCTCAGGTCTATGATCGGTCTATACGAAAGAGCGGCGGGGTATAATTTTAAAAAATGGGGCGGGGCCTGGCGGGGTAGCGCTGAATACAACCAAAAAGCTGCTGATTTTGCCAAAGCAATGCGGGGTTTAATCAGCAAAGCATTGAATCCTGCCTGTCAAAAGTAAAAGAATTAAATCCAAAGAAAATACACAATTTAAAAAATTATCAGAAGAAAATCACACAACAAAAAAAACTGGCAACATAAATAGACAATATAATCATTTTTTGAGTACCCCAAAAATTTCTCATAAAGAGTCAAAAACGCAATTAATCTAACTTGTTCAAAATTACCCTATTTTATGTAATCAGAATTAGACGAGGGGAATATTAAGTGACTAATTTTGAATCAACCAGTTTTAATATTTAATCCTGAAACCTTTGGCAATTCGCTTTTAATCCATGTATTATTGTCATCTTTTTTCTCCTTTTGCTATACTTGATTGTCTTTTGGTTCACCGGGGTAATCTCCGGTATAGGGTCCGCATTGTAATTGATTAACAGCAACATTTAAATATATGGGGCAACGCATCGTAAAATGTGCAGATTTTCTATTTGTTTCCATTGATAAAACTCATTCGGAATTTGGGTGATTAGAGGAAATTGATTTTCTTCCTTGACCACCAGTAATTAATTGATTAGGTCTATGAATGCATACTTAATGGGATTTTACCAAAATCTATTAATCTCAATATTCGACCGCAAGACATGGGGGATTCAAATGGTAAAACAACTCAAAACACAGATGAAAAATTCCGGATGTTCTTCTTTCGTAAACTATCTGGCCGGACTCTGTCTGCAACGGTGTTATACAATTGCATTCCTTTTTCTTGTTCTCTTATCAGCCTCCTGTGCCAGTCTGCCAAAAAACTATGTAAAAGTGCACAGCACCGCCATTCGGGATACTGAGAGTACATCGCTCGGACGAAGAATGCAGGTATTGGCCGCGGCACACCCCGGAGAATCCGGGTTCTATGTATTGTCAGACGGTGTCGAAGCATTGGCGGCCAGACTGCAGCTTGCCCGTCATGCCCAGATGTCCATTGACCTGCAGTATTACTACATACTGCCGGATATCACTGGAAAACTGCTGCTGGGACAACTTGTCAAGGCTGCGAATAGAGGCGTGCGGGTGCGTATCCTTCTTGATGATATTGAGACCGAAGGCTATGAGCTTCTGTTTTCTGTGTTGTCTGCCACCCCCAATATCGAATTACGGCTGGCAAACCCCTTTGCCGGCCGCAAGGCAAGGGGCCTGAACTTTGCCACTGATTTCCAGCGCCTTAACCATCGCATGCATAATAAATCCATCACCTTTGATAATGCAGTGACCATCGTTGGCGGGCGCAACATCGGATCCGAGTATTTCGGGGCAAACGATGTATTCAACTACCGTGATCTGGACCTGCTTGGGATGGGTCCGGTGGCAAATCAAGTGTCAACC
>PIVS01001016.1 GCA_003353855.1 Desulfobacteraceae bacterium | reverse complement strand
TTTTTCCTGGGTCTGCTCAATTCGCTTTAGGTTCGCTGTGCTCCCATAAATGGAATTATTTATTTAACGCAGGAAAGTTAATATTTTTTTTCTTTTGAATTAAGAGTACATTTTCATTACGGCCGAAAAAAGAATTATTTTCAAATTAATAGTATAAACTCGGCCAAAGTTTTTCAAATAAAAAGCACATCTCTGCTTCCGCACAATTAAAGTTCTGATTTTTAATATGATTCTGACATGTTTGGATCCTCAATTTCTATGAGAAAGGATTGAAGGTATTCAAAAAATAAGGTTTTCGTTTTTTCTCATATAAATGGAGGCTGAAAATTTCTTTTTTTGAAAAAAATAATTGGAATCAAATCCGTTATAGGATCTTATTAATTTTAACTTGCTTAATGAAAGCATCTAATAAAGCATAAACATGTTTTTTATCCTCAAGAGATAATTTTTGAATCTCTTTTATTTTCTTTAACGCTTCTTCATCTATAGATTCATATTTTGTGTCTCTAATTAAATAATCTAAAGTAATACCAAAAGCATCTGCTATTTTTGCAGCAACAACAATTGAGGGAACATTTTCTCCCCTTTCATATTTACCAATGATATCACCTGAAGTTCCAACAAGCTTACCTAAATCAGCTTGACGTATTTTTTTTTGTTTGCGAATTAAGCCTAATCTATCTGCAAAAGTCATATATATATCCTTTATCTGAATTATTTAAGATGAATCAATAAATATAAATTACTTATAAGTAAAAAACAATTTGAAATATTTGCATGTAAAAATAAGATCTATTAGATTTATGATATATTTATCAAATAAAAAAATAATAAAATATTTTTCCAATGAATAGAGACAAAAAAACAAGACATTACACAATCCAAAGAAGATGGAGAAAAAGCAGAAACGGATTAATAGCAAGAAAAGAAATTCCAGAAATAAGAATAAGTGGAATC
>PIVS01001015.1 GCA_003353855.1 Desulfobacteraceae bacterium | reverse complement strand
ATTCTCTGTAAATTGTCATCACCGTGGCAAAACAAGGCACATACAATAGCACAAAAACCATCATGGACAAAGCCGCCAGAGGTGTCATACCCGATTTTTTCAATGCAGTTTCCAGGGCCAGTCCATCCTCTTTACCAACTCCGTATAATACCCCCATGGTACTGACCACCACTTCTTTGGCCACAAAACCTGTCACCAATGCAACACTGGCCCGCCAACCTATACCAATGGGGCTGAACAAAGGTTCCAGGGTTTTACCGATCATGCCGATATAGGATAAAGAAATCCTTTCCTGTTCCTTTTTATTTTCAATCTCTCTGAGTGCCAATGCCTGGGCTTTACCAAGTGACAAGGCCTCATCCTTGTCTGCTGATTTAATTTTAATCGAATATTCAGCGGATAACCTGGTGGACATGGCATCATAATCCTTTGAATAGGAAATATTTTTGGGAAAACTTGACAGAACCCAGATAATGATGGACCCAATCAGAATCACGCCACCCATTTTTCTAAGAAACATCTTGCTCCTGTCCCACATGTGAATCAAAAGACTTTTTAACATGGGCATTCTATAGGGGGGCAACTCCATCACAAAAGGGGCGTCTTCACCCTTAAACAACAGGGAACGCAAAATGCGGCCGGACAAAATAGCCATGACAATCCCTGCAAAATAGAGACAAAAAATGATGGTTCCGGCCCTGTGGGCAAAAAAACTGCCGGCCAGGATAATATAAACCGGCAGCCTGGCAGAACAGGACATAAAGGGTGTCATTAAAATGGTCAGAATCCGGTCTTTATCATTTTCAAGGGTACGGGTGGCCATGATGGCCGGCACATTGCAGCCAAATCCCATGAGCATGGGAATAAAAGATTTCCCATGGAGCCCGGCCGTATGCATGACCCGATCCATTAGAAAGGCAGCCCGGGCCATATACCCGGTATCTTCGAACAAGGCAAT
>PIVS01001014.1 GCA_003353855.1 Desulfobacteraceae bacterium | reverse complement strand
CATTATAGCCAGACCTTCTTCAAAGGAATCCACCCGCTTGATGCAGAGGACAGGTCCAAAAATTTCTTCGTCGCCAATGGTCATTTCTGCTGTGACATTGTCAAAAATAGTGGGGGCAATATAAAACCCTTTTTCATACCCGGTCACAACCGGATTCCGCCCGTCTACAATAAGGTCGGCTCCTTCTTCAATCCCTTTTTCAATCCAGCCATTGACAAAATTCAAGTGGTCTTCATTCATGATGGGGCCCATGCCTGTATTGGGATCATAGGCCGGTCCAAGTTCCATCTCATCCACAAATTTTTTCAGGTAATCAACCAGTTCATCGGCCACTTGGTTTTCGACCACAATCACAGGACAGGCCATGCACCTTGCACCGGCACAACCGCAATAGGCGTTGATAATACCCCTGGCAGTTCTTTCCAGCTTTGCATCCTTAAGCACCAGGGCGTGGTTTTTCGCCTCGGTCAGAGCCTGAACTCTTTTTCCGTAGGCTGCTGCAGTTTTATAGATATGTTTGCCCACCTTTGTGGAGCCGACAAAGGAAACCCCTTTGATATCCGGATGTTTCAGGAAAATTTCAGCTTCGTTTCTTCCTGCTGTCACAATATTGAGGACACCCCTGGGAAGTCCTGCCTCACGCCAAAGTTCAGCAAGCCTAAGGGCTGACTGGGGAACAAAGCTGGCTGCTTTCAAAACCATGCAGTTACCGGTTGCAATGCAGATGGGAGCCATCCAGCCGTGGGGAATCATGGCAGGAAAATTCCAGGGTGCGATGCCGGCAAACACACCAATGGGGTGGTGGTAAAGGACGGTGTCATATCCTTTACTGGCATTCATCAAAGATTCGCCTTTCATCAAATGGGGTGCGCCGCAGGCAAATTCAACCACTTCATTTACCTTTAAAACATCTCCCATGGATTCCGACCAGTTTTTTCCCTCTTCCTGGCACAAAAGGTA
>PIVS01000479.1 GCA_003353855.1 Desulfobacteraceae bacterium | reverse complement strand
GCAAAAGAGGTCGCAGATATCACGGAAGCTGCTGATCTTTTTAAAAAGAAATTGTCCAAGGAGTAAAAAAAATTGAAGATAAAAACCAGAAAATTCGGTGAGATAGAAATTGATGAAAATAAAACCCTTTCCATGCCGGAAGGATTGCCCGGGTTTGCAGGGTTTGAGCGGTTTGTACTTCTTGAAGATCCCAAAACAGCCCCTTTCTGCTGGTTCCAGTCTTTGGAAGAGCCGAATCTTGCCCTTGTTCTCATGAGCCCTTTTCTTTTTGAACCTGACTATGAAATTGATCTTAAAGGGTTTATTGCTTCAAGGGGCTGGGAAAATGTTGAAACCAAGGATTTGGTGGTCTATGTGGTTATAAATATAACCAAAGGGGAGGGGGTTAATAAAATTACAGCGAACTTAATAGGACCTATTATTATAAATTTAAAAAATAATGAGGCCATTCAGGTTGTCATATCCAATTCAATCTATTCCCATCGGCACAATGTTCTGGAGTCCTCCTGAAAAACTAAAAAATAACAAAAAGTTTAAATTTTCTGATCAAAAATCAGACCTGAAAACTCTTCCATCTTTTCTTTAAATTCCAGGAGTTCTTCCGAAGGGATCTGCTTGATGAGTTCATTTGTCTCCCTGTCTGTTATTTCCACAATCACCTGGTTGTTGAGATCTTCTCTTATGGAAAAACCTAATCTTGTCTGTAGATCATCCATGATTTCATTCATTTGTGCTGCCAGTTGCTTTGTCTCTTCACCGGAAAAACTATTTGTCTGTTCTTCTTTTTCCTTGGCTTTTTTCTGATCCATGGGATTGCTTTCAGATACCTGGCTGTTAATTTTTTCCAGGGCATCAATTTTATTGGGTTCCGATGCAGGCATTCTTGTTTCAGGCGATGCAGGCATTCTTGTTTCAAATGGTATGGTTTTTACGGTTGTCGCTATATTGTTTATATTCATGAAATCCTCCCTGTTAATTTGTAATACTTAAAACCCTTGGGTTGTTTGAAACAGCGGCCGAAGACCGGTATGAACTGATTACCTTCTTTCCTTTTGAAATCTGCTTCAGGTTGTTTCCTATCAGATCCCTGGATGCCTTCACCTTTGTTCTAAGTGCCTTGTTTTGCTCAAGAAGGATTGTCATCCGGTCATTTAAGCCAAGCATCATTGATTCAGTGGCTACGCGGGTTTGAGTTTGGGATAGCTTGACCAATCCTCCAATTCTTTTCACCAGTCGGTCAACTTCAATGGCACGCTCTGCAGACTGTTTTTCAAGGTCGGGCAGGACTTTTTTGTCAAAGGATTCCATATGAGTCCTATTCAGATCATCCAGTCGGTTTAATGTCTCTTCAACCTTTTTTAATTTTTTTTCCATACTTGACCATCCTGTTGATCTGTCAAACAGAAATTGAGTGAAAACTGCCATTGGAACTGGTTTTATTAAAGGCCGGCGGAAGCGCTTGTTTGCCGGCAGGTTCCTTTACCAGTGTTGGGATTGAACCCTTTTTCTTTGCCATGACATCATTTTCCCATATCTCTTTTAGTTTTGCTATATATGTCTCAGCCTGTTTAAGGATTTTTAAATCATTATTTAAAGCTATTTTGGGCAGCTCCGTAAGAATAGCCGTGTAAAGCCCCCTTAAAAATTGTGTTGATTCGTCATCCATCTTTGAATCAACAGAGGCATTCAGTTCTGAAATTATGGCGATTGCTTTTGAGAGGTTTTCACCTTTTTTTTTCACATCGTTTTCTCTAATGCCTTCTCTGGTAAGTTTTAGACGGCTTAAAGCGCCATTATAAAGAAGCAGTATTAATTGCTTAGGGTCCATACTTTCATAATGGTGGTTCAAATATTGGTTTACTTGCTGGTATGCTGCCATTTAGATCTCCTGAAATAAGTTGCTGTATAATAAGTAGGATCGTCACTTTAAAGGCTTTTCTTGAGAATAATTTTACCTAATTTACTATTTATTCGTTTGCACTGTTGAAGGAATCAATTATTGACGTCATAACGCTGGCTTCTGAATTTAGCTGACTTATATAGGTGTCAAGGTTTGCAAAGGACTTGGCCATGATTTCATATTTTTTCTCAAGGCGTGCGGTCTCTGACTCAATATCAGCATCAAGGTTTGTGATTCTTGTTTCAGCCGCATCAATTTCAGTCGAGGCGATTCCGGTTGTACTTACCATATTTGTCAAGGCATCATTGATTATGTCGGCAAGTCCTGTAACCTCCTCATCTGAATTTCCTATGAACAGGGCTTTTATTGCATCAGGGTCAGCAGTCATGGCGTCATCAAGGGCGCTTTCATCAATACTGATGGTGCCGGTGCTGCTGATTTCAAGGCCAAGGTCAGTGAGGCTTGTGTAACCGGTATTCAAATCAAGAACAGTGGTTAAAAGAGACTTGAGCTGGTAGGAAATTCGATTGGCACTGGTTGATCCTTCAAAGGGATTGTCGGTATCCTCTTCAGCGTCGGTGGATTCCGTATCCGTATCTGTTCCGCTAAGATAGGAAATAAGGTCATTAAACCCTTCCACCATGGACATAATGTCTTCTTTGACCGTTTCATTGTTGACTTCTACGTTAAGACTTGATTCTCCTATGCCTTTCAGGTTAAGGGTGACACCTGCAACAACATCGGTTATCGAGGTATTGGATTGTCTTGTGTAGGAGATGCCGTTTACGGTAAACTCAGCATTGAGGGATGCTGAACCGGCACCGGTAACTTCAGATAAGACATCAAAATTTGTAAGGGTTATCCTCGCGTCTTCGCCCGTATCATCGGCGGTCAATGTGAACTGGTAGGGATCGGTTGAGCCTCCATTGTCGATCATTGATGCGGTCACACCGGGGTTGTCTTCGGCGTCATTTATGAGGGTAACCATTCCTTCATAGCTTGTTCCCGGGGGGGCGCTCAAATACATTGTGGTATCATCCTGGCCAATGGCAATAGTTGTATCTGCTGCAACCCAGCCAAACCCCGACACAGTTATCTCTGAATCGACACTGTTGCCCCCGGATGTTGCTGCCAGCCTTATATAATAGGTATCATCATCACCCAGGGTAAAAGATGCCGTTACAAGCTGGTTTCCGTCTTCATCTGTGTTATTGGAAGAGTTGTTGACCTCATCCACAATTTCACTAAGGGTCATGCCAGAGGTCAGATCTATATCAATCTGCTGCTGGCCGGTGTTTGACATGGCGCCTGTGCCGCCGAATACAGCCTGGGTGTTTGCGTCCATGGTCACGTCAATGTCGCTGTGATCCGTGGACACCAGGGTAAGAATACCATCCTCATCCACGGAAGCTGTCACTCCGTGCTCATCTGTTTTTAAATTAATTGCATCTGCCAGGGAGTCACCTGAATCATCGGCAAGAACATTTACAACGCCAATGTTTATCCCGTTAATGGCAAATGTGCTGTCTGTGGCCCCTGCGGCAATACTGTTGTCTGTGCTTATCTCCCCATAGGTGCCGTAATACATGGTAAGGGTTTCATCGGCGCTTATGGCCGCAGTTGTGTCATGGTCTGCAAGCCCGGATGCGGGTTCGGCAAACAAAAGATCACCTCTGTTTCCGACTGCGGTGGATTCCCAGGAGTTTCTTTCCGCTTTTCGGGTGACCTCAATTGCGTAGGAAGATTCCTCATAGCCGTCACCGACAGTGGCGGAAATGATATCCTCATCTGTTACGGAAACACAATTGTCCAGATAATTTGATTCAAGGGATAAATTAAGGGCATCTGATTTCACGGAAAAAAGTTTTGCATTGACTGTATTATAGGCGTCAACCTGGGTCTGAAGATCTGTCTTTTTGTTTTCTTTGATATTGATCTGGGCCGCATCAACTTCCTTAAGCTGATCAAGGATGTCCTGGAGGTCAAGTCCGGACCCTATTCCCAACGATGTAATTGATCCTGATGCCATAGTGTCTCTCC
>PIVS01000478.1 GCA_003353855.1 Desulfobacteraceae bacterium | reverse complement strand
TTCATCTTTAACAGAAAAAGACAGACGCTTGTATGCAGCAGCAGAGGCCTTAAAATTACCACGAGGTGGAAAATCTTACATTGTTCGGCTTCTTGGGTGTAGCAAAAAAACGCTATACCAAGGTATATACGATATGAAAAATCCGAACACGGAATTAAAAGGTAGAATCCGTAAAGAGGGGGCCGGAAGAAAAACTTCGATTGAAATAGTTGAGAATATTGATGAAGTGTTTAAAAATTACGTTCCGCCAACATGGTTGAAAGACTGAATAGGGAGATCAAACGCCGAACTCGGGTTGCCACACTTTTCCCAAATGAAGCATCTCTATTAAGGCTTGTGAGTGCCATATAATCAGAAATATATTTTTAAGTGTATTTGAAAAATGATTTAGACGACAAGTTCCTTGAAAACGACCGAAACCCTTTAACAAAGCAGCAGTCTTTTGGAATGGTCTTCTTGTCGGCATTTTTCTCGTTGTTCTTGGGCAATTATTTCCAAATGCTCTTTGTCTGTTCCTTCTAAAGGATGTCGATTGTCCTTGGCCGCCGTAAAATATACCCGCAGGAAAACTGCCACGAGCATCTGCCCCAAGGGGCGGGCCAGTTCAGGTGTTTTCAGTTGCGGTACATACTGGACAATCCGGTTACTTAATTCAACTATGGGCGCTAAAGCATCTTTGAGTGTCCCAAAGGTTCTTTCCAATGTCGCCTTGGCCGTGGGGGTGCCTTCCTGCTGAGGGGCATGATCAATTCCCAAGTTTTCATAGGCCTGGTGAGCCGATTCTGCCATATAAGGGGTGCCCTGGTCGGTGATGAATTGCATGCCGGGCATAGAGGATGCCTGATTAGAAAGAACGTCGACAATCTGTTTGGCTTTCTCTTGAGTAAACACCCCGTAATCTTCAAATAATTTGGTCATCCGGTTGCCGGGGTCCTGTAAGGCGATCAGTTTTAAGGGTTCGCCCAGGATCGTCCAATCCGTGGTATCCCCCATGAACTGAATACCAGGCAGTAGTGTTGACAGATTGAACCGGCCTTCACCCCTGGGCCGCCTTTGTTTCTTTTTCGTCGCCTCGTTGGGATTCTTCGTCTGGGGCACAATATAATTCTCCTGTCCCTTTTTTTTGTGGCTTACAATCTAATTGTACGCTCTCTAACACTCGAATTATCTCGACACCTTCATTGCTATCCGATTTTCCAAATTTTTCAAAAAACCCCTGTCAAGTACTTTTTTAAAAAATTTGCATTTTTTTCATGATTTACGCTGAATAGTTACCAAGATCCTATTGACAAATTAAATGCTGCAATGTTAAATATATACAAATGTGAAAGTACCTGACACACGCCCTTCACGGGACCTTCACGGGACCTGCACACACCCTGCAACCTGACCGAGACTTTACCAAGTGATTTATGTGAATGGTTAGGAAAAACATATATGATCAGCGGTTTTGGGAAATTGCCAATGTCAGCGGCTCAGGGATTGTACCCTATTGGGGGGGCGATCAGCCGCTTGCCCGGGAAATGGGGTGATAGCACAGAAGCGCAGCTAACTGTGACCATGAGGTGCTCGATCATGGATATGGAGGATGTTGAATAAACAAGAGGTTTTAAAAATAAGGAGAAAAGACAATGAAAAAGAAACGTAATCTTTCAACAGGCTTACGGCTATTGTTTTTGGCAGGAGTTTTCCTGCTGTTTCTGGGGCTTTTTACGATCACACCCATCCTGAGCCCAAACCCGGCAGCAGCGGCCGAAAAGGAAACCATCTGCCATGTTTCGCCCCGCCATCCCGGCCACTTTCGCACTCTTTCTATTCCCGGCAAGGCTGCCCGCCGGCACCTTGCCAGGCATCCGTTGGACTACGAGGGCGAGTGTTACGAGCCTGATGAAGACTGTGACACCAAAGAATCATGGCTGTTCGTACAAACAGCCTTGTCAGGCACGTTGGGCTCAGATGCAGCGGCCCGGGCATGCGGAAGCATGGCGGCATCCGGGGCTGACGAATATACACTGACCCTTTTTGATGTGGATTCCGCTATGATTGCCTTTTCTGACAGACCGGCACGGGATGTCCACATGCAGACCGTGAGCGATTTTGTGGCCAATTGGAACCATTATGGCTTCGACGATGACCCACCGAATGCGGCACTGGAATTGATGGAGCCCAATGGCGACATTGATGTAACGATCGTTGAACTCCTGGATCCTGTATATGACGGAAATTCGTTGAGTTACACGGTCCGGCCTCTTTCCAGCGATCACTCGTTCCTGAAATCCCATGAAGGACGGGGTGACCCCATCGCAGAATTTGCGACCGATTTCGACCATGTCACGTTGTTTATTGACTCTGCGACGACATTGGCAGCTGATAGCTCCTATTCGTGGAGTAGCTTCCAGTCGCTCCGAAGTGTGTGCGAAATGAGCAACTTCGTCGAAGGGGTCATGAACCTGTATCCCATCCTCGCGTGCCAGGGATCACCCGATTATACGACAACCTTGATCTTCTGCGAGAACCTCGAGTGCACGAACACGCCCTCGAGTAGTATCGTCCAACCCTTTGGTGATACCAGGACAGTAAACTATGCGGCGATGGCGGTGGATCGAGCTTCCAATACGCTGTGGATCGCCTTCACCTATATGAACAGCCCGACTCAAGCCAATCTCCTTGAGTGCAAAGACCTGAATTGCCTAGAAGGCACGATCTACACCATCAATAATACGGCCGGGCGTACGCCGATCGACCTGGTGTTGACGTCCACGGGGACGCCTCTCCTTGTCTACTTGAACAGCGACAGTACGCCCTGGCTGACTCGCCTGGAGAACGGTGACTTCCAGGACAATATTAAACTGTCGGATTCGAAGGTCAACGTATACCTTCTTGAACATTCACTGCGGCTCGCGCTCACTCCGGATGACATACCGGTCGCGATGCTCATAACCGCCAGCGACTCCGAAGTCCAAGTCGTTGCATGCACCGACGGGTCATGCACACAGACGTCGGACAGCTCAATAACCTTTAGCGCTATTCCGCATATCACGAACCTCGCCGTGAATCCCCTGACCGGCTATCCGCAGGTCGTGCTCGCAGTCGACGGGGGTGCGAAAACCCTCTTCAACTGTCAGGATGCGGGGTGTTCACAGTGGGAAAAAGCGGGATTGCCAACCATTTCGGGCGTCATGAACTATCCAATGGCGCACCTGAACCCACAATCGGAGAATCCAACTCTCGTGATCTTTGGGCCGAAAATCGCCGCCTTCTGCCCCACGACAACGTCGGGCTGTACGGTCGAGTCGTACCCCGATCTGCCCATTGCCGACAACTTCTCAAATGCGAATGTCGCGGTTTGGTTTGGAATCTACGAGGACCCTTCGGGGCAAGAACAATCTCAGCTCGTAGGCGTCTATCCCGCGAGTGATAGTGGTATGGGGATCGGTGTGGGGACCCCCAAATAAGCGCACAGACATTTTTGTCCTGTTTTCAAATGTGGGCAAAAACAGACGTGGAAGAGCGGCAGAATGTCAGACATGGGTATGGAGAACATTGAATAAACAAGGGAGGAATAAATGAAGACAAAAGCAATTACTACGATAGTAATAACGCTTTTTTTGGTAAGTATAGCGGGAATGGCATCCACTGCCAGTGCCAAAAAACCAAAAGTGTCTCCACACCGGAATAGACCGGGAGAGAACCTAGAGGTCCGAGCAGAGCTGATGGTTGACCCGAACGGACTTGCAGCCGCGAAAGGTCTTCATCCCAGGGACCTGGACATCCTCGAGCTGGCACTTCTAAGCTCGGGAAGCAAAAATGTGCGCATTCTGAAAAAAACGGTAAGGATAGACCTGCTTGCAGGGAAATATTCCGTTCTTCTCCGGGTTAAGCGACACCTCCGGGTGAGGGATCTGAATGGCGACGGGATCAACGATGACCTCATTGCAGTCGA
>PIVS01001013.1 GCA_003353855.1 Desulfobacteraceae bacterium | reverse complement strand
GCGGCAGACCACCCTGGAAGCGGAAAAGGAATTAGAACGTGAAACTTTATAATATTTCCCTGGGTAATATACGCCGCCGCAAGGGCAAGATGCTGTTTCTTGCCCTGGGACTGATCATTGGCATTTCCACCATAGTGACCCTGCTGGCCATTACAGAAACCATGACCGCCGAGATCGAAGAGCGCCTCAACAAGTTTGGGGCCAATATTGTCATGGTGCCGAAAACAGAAAATTTATCCCTGAACTACGGGGGAATCGATGTGGGAGGTGTCAGCTATGAGGTCAAAGAGTTTGACCAGAAAAATCTGACCCGGATCAAAAAAATTAAAAATGCCAAAAATTTAGGGATTGTGGCCCCCAAGGTATTGGGCCCTGTCATGATTGATGACAAGAAAATTCTGCTGATGGGGGTGGTTTTTGACGAGGAACTGGCATTGAAAACCTGGTGGCAGAAGAAGGGAAAATTTCCAGTGAACCCCAATGAGGTCTTGTTGGGATCTTCCGTGGCATCTATTCTGGGTCTTGCCCCCGGAGATGAGATGAGGATGGGAAAGACTGGCTTCAAGGTGACAGCCGTCCTGAATCCCACGGGGGCCTCCGAAGACAATGCCGTGATTGCCGAGCTTGGGGCGGCCCAGGCTGTTCTCGGGAAGGAGGGGAAAATATCCATGGTGGAGATTGCCGCCTTTTGCCGGGGATGTCCCATCACCGAAGTAACCCTGCAGATTGCCGAAGCTTTTCCCAATGCAAAGGTGACCGCCATGAAGCAGGCGGTTATGTCAAAAATGCAGTCCATTGAGATGTTCAAATCCTTTTCCCTGGGAGTCTCCATCCTGGTCATCGGCATCGGTGCCCTGCTGGTCATGGTGACCATGATGGGTTCTGTCAATGAGCGGACCCGGGAAATCGGTATTTTCAGAGCCATTGGATTCAGGCAGACCCATGTTATGCAGATTATTCTT
>PIVS01001012.1 GCA_003353855.1 Desulfobacteraceae bacterium | reverse complement strand
TTGATCCCCCTTACAACTGTTTTTCTGCTTTTCCTAGTGGCCTACACAGGGGTTGAGGGAGCAGGACTTCAGTGGTTCTTTGGGATAGTATTTCCCTACCTAGCGGTTATTGCCTTCCTGGTTGGCTTTGTTGTCAAAGTCATGGGATGGGCAGGTTCTGCTGTTCCGTTCAGGATTCCAACAACCTGCGGTCAACAGAAATCCTTACCCTGGGTCAAACAGAACTGTATTGACAACCCTGATACTGCAACCGGCGTTTTTGTGCGTATGATTCTTGAAGTTTTTCTTTTCAGGTCTCTGTTTCGAAACACAAAGGCAGCATTTAACCAGAATGTATCCAACAAGCTCTCCTATTCATGGGAAATTTTCCTATGGCTGGGGGCCCTTGCCTTCCATTATTCTTTTCTGGTCGTCCTCCTCAGGCATTTCAGGTTTTTTACATCCCCTGTTCCCTCCTGTCTTGGCTGGCTTGAATACTTTGACGGCATCGTTCAACTTGGCCTTCCAGGCATTTTCCTGTCCGGAGTGGTCCTTTTAGCAGCCACATTGTTTTTACTGGGCAGAAGAATTTTTGACACCAAGGTTACCTATATTTCCCAGGCAGCCGATTATTTCCCTTTGTTCCTGATCATCGCAATTGCAGCAACCGGTATTGCCATGCGGTATTTTACCAAGGTGGACATCATTGGTATCAAAACCCTTACCATGGGTCTTGCAACCTTTGCTCCGGTCATCCCGGAAGGTGTGGGCGGTCTTTTTTATGCCCATGTGTTCATGGTATCTGTTCTTTTCGCATATTTCCCGGCAAGCAAACTCATGCACATGGGCGGCGTCTTTTTGAGCCCCACACGAAACATGGCCAACAACACCCGGGCCAAAAGACATGTGAACCCCTGGAACTATGATGTGGAGACCCATACCTATGCACAGTATGAAGATCACTTCAGAGAAAAAATGATTGA
>PIVS01001011.1 GCA_003353855.1 Desulfobacteraceae bacterium | reverse complement strand
TTAATTCAGCAGTTGGAACAAAGGATATTGAGTGGCTTGGAGGCTCTGACCCATCGAATCCGATGGAGGTTGCAAAAGAGGGTGCGGTTTTGAATAGAACAAGTTGGGATCAAGATTCTTTTTCTGAAACATCAACGCAAGCTACTGCAAGATTTGATGATGCACAAGCCCATAGTGGAACCCAATCTATTATAATTGATTTTGATAAATCAGGTGGTAACAACAGGTACAGAGGGAGTATGCATTATAACGCATCTGCCTCTACTGGAAAATTATACGCGACATGGTGGGTACGGGCATCACATGAAAATTCAAATAGCGGACAATGGAAGATGTGGAGACTCACATGGCAAAATAAGCATACAGATACATGGCCAGAAATTTTTGATACCAATTTAAACGGATCTGGTATAATTCACCCACGACCTAAAAGTGGTAGCACAGATAATTATGGTGCGTTTTGGAATGGATCAAGTATTGAAAAAATATCATCATTTTGGCATGATAATGTCCCAGGTGCAAACAACCGGTATGATGCGTGGTATAGGGTTGAAGTATATATCGAAAAAAATAGTTCTTATACTAGGCCTAATGGAACTTTTTTATATAATTTTCATATACCTGATTCAAACATAGTCGAACTTTTTAATTATAATGGGAATTGGTTATTATATGAAAATGCAACTTCAGCAGATAGACCTATTCATTATCTTATTTTAGGGCATAATGCAGTAGACATGGGTGATGGTCCGCTTGATATAAAAACATGGTGGGATGATATCTATATCCAAGCTGGAAGCCAGGCGAGGGTTGAAATCGGTAACGCATCAACATGGGCCGCCTGTACGCACAGAGAAATACAGTATCCAACATCTTGGTCAACAGGCTCTATTTCAGTAAACCTAAATAAAGGTTCATTCAAAGAAGGCGACACGGCATATGTTTTTGTTGTTGATGCTAATGG
>PIVS01000477.1 GCA_003353855.1 Desulfobacteraceae bacterium | reverse complement strand
CTTGGAACGGCCTATTTTCATATGTTCTTTCCAAATGCCAATCTTGGCGGGCTATTCCTGTGGCAATTGTCCCGTTTCAGTTTTACCGCGTCCATTATCACTGTTTTTTTCTTTATCATGGATTTTATCGGTATAAAATCCTGGACCCGAAATCCAATTCCAAACCTGGCCGGTCTGTTCGTAATCCTCATCCTGGGTATTCTATTTTTAAACCAGGAGAATAAACATGAGGTCCAAGTGCTGTTTGCCATCACATCCAGATGGATCATCGGACCGGGGTTGTTTATCATTCCTGTACTCATGGTGTGGGACTACATGCGCCATAAGCGGGTTGAATCTATTTTGATCCTGGTATCCTTTATCATCGCTGCCGCAGCAGCGCTAAGGGATTTACACTATACCCGGCACTTTTTGCAGGCAGACATCTGGAGTCTTCCTATAGGGTATATGGCGATGGAGATTGGTATCGTCCTGGTGCTGTCGCTGGAACAGAAAAGACTGTTCTCTACCATTGCACGGCAAAAACAGAATGTGGAACATATGAATCAGGAGCTTGTCCTGGCCAAGGAAAAAGCAGAAACCGCCAATGAGGCAAAAAGCCGATTTCTTGCCACCATGAGCCATGAAATACGAACCCCGATGAACGGACTTATCGGGATGAACAGACTTCTGATGGACACGGAGCTTACAACGGAGCAGGCAGGATATGCCATGGCCACAAAAGAGAGCGCGGAATCCCTGCTGATACTGATCAATGACATTCTTGATTTTTCAAAAATAGAAGCAGGAAGGATGGATATTGAGGAGGTTGATTTCAACCTTCATACCCTTTTAAACAACTTTACCTATACCATGGGGTTTCGGGCCAGGGAAAAAGACTTAAGCCTGATATTTGAACCGGACCCCCTGATTCCCACCTTTGTAAAGGGAGACCCGAGCCGGTTGCGGCAGGTGCTGGCGAACCTGGTGGAAAATGCCATTAAGTTCACACAGCAAGGCAAAATCCGAATTTGCACAAAACTTATAGCCGAAGAGAACGATCATCTGGTCATCAGGTTTTCCATCAGGGATTCAGGTATCGGCATTCCAAAGGCCAAACAGAATCTGCTGTTCAATGATTTTACCCAACTGGATTCTTCAGATTCACGCAAATACGGCGGCACCGGTCTCGGGCTTGCCATCTGCAAAGAATTGACAGAACTTATGGGCGGTTCGATCCAGGTGACCAGCACATCTGAAAAAGGGACTGTTTTTTCCTTTACGATTCAGGTCAAGACGTCCTCTAAAAAATCAACGATTCAAGTATCAGAAGGCATTACCGGATTAAAGGTATTGATCATTGACCAGGCCTCTCATTCGGGGGAAACAATGCGCCAGACCCTGGAAACATGGTCCCTGCCCGTTGAGTTAACCTCGGACGCCCAACAGGGGATAGAGACTCTCAAGGAAGCCACGGCCTGCAACACCCCCTTTCACGTGGTCATTTTCGATGAAGATCTACCGGATATGGACGGCATTGCGCTGGTAAAAGCCATTCATCAAAAGCGAGATATCGAACCGGTCTTTCTGGTGGCTGTCACAACATCGGGCCGGCGTGGCGATGCAGATGCATATAAAGCCCAGGGGGTGGCAGCATATTTTACAAGACCCGTTATCTATTCCGATCTTCACAATTGCCTGCTTATGCTCAGCACACACTCCCTGGAAAAAGATACCCGGCAGGAACTGATCACCCGTCACCGCATCCAGTCAATCAAAAATGCAGGGTATTGTCTTTTACTGGTTGAGGACCATCCCATAAACCAGCAGGTTGCCCGGGGGATGCTCAAAAAACTGGGATATGAAACAGATATTGCACCGGACGGTGAGAAGGCCATCAAAGCTCTTGGAATAAAGGCGTACGACCTGGTCTTCATGGACTGCCAAATGCCGGTTATGGATGGATATAAGGCCACAGCAGCCATCAGGAGTATGGAGTCGCCCGTGCTGAACCCCCAAGTTCCCATCATCGCCATGACAGCCAATGCCATGGCAGGGGATCGCCAGAAATGCCTGAATGCGGGTATGAATGACTATATCCCAAAACCCATACGGCCGGAAATGCTCTCTGCCGTTCTGGAAAAATGGATCACACGGGATTGATTACCGACTGAACTTTATGGTAAAAGATAAATCTGATTTAAAAAAGACCATTGCCCAGGTCACGTCACCTGCACTTGTAACCGAAACACGTGAAGGGTTCCTGATTTCAGAGAACGCCGAAGTCTCACTGCCTCTGGCTGCCAACCAGGCGTTTTTACCGGCGCTTACCCCCGAGGCCCTGGGGGATGCAGGATTTAAAAAACGGCATGGATTGACATATCCCTATGTAGCCGGTGCCATGGCCAACGGCATCTCTTCAGGCGACCTTGTAAAAACCATGGCTGAAAACGGAATGGTCGGTTTTTTCGGAGCCGGCGGATTGGATCTTGACCGGATAGAGGCAAACATTCTCGATCTGAAGGCAACCTTAAGAAACAAGCCATTCGGATTCAGGCGGTCATACAGACAATCGCCCGGCCCTTGCCCTGCTGCCCACCATGATCGCCTTAAAGAACGAATACATGGAAAAATACAACTACCCTGTGCCTCTGTGTGTGGGAATGGCCGGCGGTATTGCCACCCCCGAATCCGCAGCAGCGGCCTTCGGCATGGGAGCGGCTTATATTCTCACAGGAACGGTAAACCAGTCCTGTGTGGAAGCCGGCATCTGCGAAGCGGTCAGAAAACTTCTCTGTCAGGCAGAACAGGCAGATGCGGCCATGGCTCCGGCAGCAGACATGTTTGAAATCGGAGCCAGGGTTAAAAAAGAGATCCAGGACAAGTTTCTTCTGACGTCTTTTGAGGCGGCATGGAAGCCTACCCGTGATTTCTTCCTTAACAGGGGAAATGAAAAAGAAGTCATCAGAGCTGAACAGGATCCCAAACAAAAAATGGCGCTGGTATTCCGGTCCTATCTATGCCAGTCTTCCAGATGGGCCATCCAGGGGACTCCTTACCATAATTGAAAAGTGGGGCAGCATAGAGGATTTAATGGCACATCTTACCGCACCCCATATGCTTGAGTATAAAGAAAAAACAAAACTATTGGTTCATAAAATGTCTGTCAAAGTACTGGAAGAAGTATAATGCGTATGCATTGATCGTAGATATACTTCCCCAAAAGGGCGGAAATACAGTAATTTTTGCCGAAGACCCATTGATCAAAGATAAAACGATTGCACCATTGAAAACTGCCAACACCCCTTATCGCTGATTCCCAGTAACACTCTCCCTGATTTCTTAATGATCTGGTTTTTAATAGTTATCGGCATTTTGTCGTAAAGGTCAAAAATTACGTCTTGACAATTAGGTGTCAATTTGACAAAAGGTCTTGAATTAACAAGCGCACGATGGCAGGTGCTGGGGACAATCATTAATGCACCTGCAACGGTTTCAGATATTGCAAGAAGGATGGGATTGTCCCGCCAAAATGTACAGAGGATTGCCAATCGGCTCATCACAGATGGGTTTATAGAGACCATTGATAATCCTGCTCATAGTCGGGCCAAGCTGTGTTCGCTCTCAGCCCTTGGTAAGGAAACAATGGAAGAGGTGACGAGAAGACAAATATTATGGGCCAATAAAATATCGAAGAATATGGAGTTTTTACTAATTTTTTTAGTTTTTTGTTTCCATTTGATGAGTAGAAATGATAGTATGTCCATGCTAAAAGCCTTTATTGATAGGCATCACGACTTTCAACTTATAAATTTTACTAGGTCACGCAAAGGATAGGCGAAACAAAAATCTTCGATGTGAAAAATATGCGAAAAATAATAAAACCGCAGTTGGAACTTGGACAAGTACCTATTTCAGAAATTAAAATAAATCTTAAGTCTCGGGATGAAATTCCTAAAATCCTTATTGGCCTTCAAGC
>PIVS01000476.1 GCA_003353855.1 Desulfobacteraceae bacterium | reverse complement strand
GGTGAGCATCCCCAGACCATTGCCATGATTCTGGCCCACATGCCTTCTGAAATATCCTCTGAAATTTTGATGACCCTGCCCGATGAACAAAAAGGAGATATTGCCCTGAGAATTGCAAAATTGGGTCAGATTTCCGAGGATGTGGTAAGGGATGTGGATGTTGCCTTAAAAATGGAACTGAGCGGTGCGGTGGGCCCCGGTGGAAAGGCTGGGGGGCTGGGGGTTCTCGTGGAAATTATTAATGGGGTTGATAAGTCAACTGAAGATGCGGTCATGGAATTTGTTGAGGAAGATGATGCGGAAATGGCCAATGATATCCGGAACCTGATGTTTGTTTTTGAGGATCTCACCGGTATTGATGACACGGCCATGCGGGAAATTCTCAAGAAAGTGGAAGGTCAGCAGCTTACATATGCATTGAAGACGGCCACAGAAGAGATGAAAGAAAAAATATTCTCCAACCTTTCACAGAGAGCCGGTGAAATGCTTAAGGACGACCTTGAGGCCATGGGGCCGGTGCGTCTGACAGAGGTTGAAGAGGCACAGCAGGCAGTGATCAGGGCAGCCAAAGAACTGGAGGCCGACGGCACCATAACCCTTGGTAAAGGAAAGGATGATGTCCTTGTCTGATATTGAAAAAAATGAGTTTAAACCCATTGATATAACTAGCCTTGATTCCTTTGATGATGAGTTTTCCCATAAAACGGAAGATGTGAAGCCGGATTTGGAGCGGTTCAAAATGTTGTTTGATCCGGCTGAGCTTCAGGAAGAAGGGCCCATCAGCTTTGAGGAGCTGTACTCCTTTGACAAGGAGGAAAGGATAGAGCCCTTTGAACCCTTGATCACGGGAACAGGGAAGGAGCGGCCCAAAAGCCCGGGAGAGGATGCTCCTCCGGAAACCCGGGAGAGGGCTGAGGAAGCAGAACCTGAAATTTCCATTGAAGAGCAGGCATTTGATCAGGGGCATACAAAGGGATTTGAACGGGGTCTGGTTGCCGGGGAGGAAAAAGGAAAGGTTAAGGGATATGGGGAAGGCTATCAAAAAGGGGAAGCCCAAGGGTTTGAAAAAGGAGAGAAAGAGGGGGGTGTAAAGGGCGAAAAAGACGGATTTGACAAGGGATTTCAAGAGGGCAGGGAAAAAGCCGAAGCCCAGGTCCAAAAAGAGGCAGTAAAGATTCTTGATCCCCTGAAGGCTACCCTGAATAGCGCAGACCAACTGCTTTTTACCCTGGTTGAAAAATATGAGTCCCAGATTTTGTCATTGGTTTTTAAGATTTCACAAAAGGCCGTTATGGCCAGCTTGGAAATGGATGATGAAATTGTAAGGCATACCATTTTAGATGCCGTGAAAAGCCTTGTTGCTCCCGAAGAAATTGTTTTAAATGTTGCATCGGAGGATTACGAATACATCGAAATGATCAAGGATGAATTTTTTGAGGCAGTTGGATCATTGAAACGTGTGGCAGTCAAGTCTGATCCCTTGATAAACAGGGGAGGATGCAAGATAGAAACTGCAACTGCTTCAATTTCAACGGATCCTGAATCAAAGCTTACTGCCATCCACAGCGCGATTAAAACCGCAGGCCTGTCATGAAAGATGATCCCTTAAAAAAAATTAATTTTGAAAAGTATTTCAGGGCAGTGGATGGAGCCAAAACAGTTCAGCCTGAAGGAAGGATTACTCAAGTTGTGGGCCTCATTGCAGAAGGGGACAGTCTTGGTCTCGGCATTGGTGGTATTTGCAGCATTATCAACAACCGTGGCCAGGAAATAAAGGCCGAGGTGGTGGGGTTTAAGCAGGAAAAAGCCCTGCTCATGCCCTATGGAGATATCCGGGGGATCAGCCTTGGCAGCCGGATTATTCCGGTATCTGCTTCCCCAATGGTAGGGGTGTCGGATCAGCTGCTGGGCAGGGTCATCGATGGAATGGGTAATCCCATTGACGGCAAGGGCAGCATTGAAGCCACTGACCAATATTATCTTTATGGGAAACCGGTTGGCCCCATGGAACGCAAACCCATTAAGGAACCCCTGGATGTGGGTGTTGCGGCTATCAACAGTATGATTACTCTGGGCAAGGGACAGAGGGTGGCTATCATGGCCGGTTCCGGCGTGGGCAAAAGCGTGCTCATGGGCATGATGACAAAGCATACCAGTGCCGACGTGGTGGTCATCGGACTTGTGGGCGAACGGGGGCGTGAGGTGAAGGATTTTGTCAATGACACCCTGCAAAAAGAGGGTTTAAAACGGGCAGTTGTTGTGGCTGCCACCTCTGATACTCCGCCTTTGACACGTATCCGGGGGGCATATCTTGCCACCACCATTGCAGAGTATTTCAGGGATCAGGGAAAAAATGTTCTGCTCATGGTGGATTCCATTACAAGGTTTGCCATGTCCTCCCGGGATGTGGGCCTGGCTGCAGGTGAACCGCCGACCACCCGGGGGTATACCCCCTCCTTTTTTGTTCAGATACCAGTACTGCTTGAACGGGCCGGCAGCCTGGAGAGCGGGGGATCCATTACCGGGATATATACGGTTCTTGTGGAGGGAGATGATATGAATGACCCTGTGGGGGATACGGTTCGTTCCATAGTGGACGGGCATATTGTTCTGTCCCGTGACCTGGCCAACCAGGGACATTATCCTGCCATCGATGTAATGGATAGTGTGTCAAGGGTCATGCGGGATGTCAGTGAGCCGGAACATATGGCCTTGAGGGAGAAAGCCGTGAATATAATGGCATCCTATAAAAATGCAGAAGATATGATTACCATTGGCGCCTATGTGGATGGATCTGACCCCAAGGTTGATCTGGCAAAAAAACTCATGCCGAGAATTAACCGGTTTTTGCGTCAGAACATGGATGCAAAAAAGGATCATAAGGCCAGTGTTAACGGATTAAAAAAGGCATTGGAAATAAAGAAATAATAGGCTGTTATGAAGCGTTTTAAGTTTAAATTGCAAGCCTTGTTGAATTTTAGAAAACATCTTGAGCGGGTGGCCCAGCAGGATATGGCAAAGACGGTCCTTGAGGTGACGGCCTGTGAAAAACAGATTGACTCACTTCAAATTAGTCATGGGCAATCGGCCCTGCAATTGGAACAAATTGTGGAAAAAGGGGTGGGGGCAGAGATATTCAGGCAGCACCAGGTCTACCTGGGAGCGGTGCTGGAAATGATTTCCCAGGAAAAGCAGCGCAGGGTTCAATTGGGTAAAGTTCTTGAAAAAAAGCGCCTGGCACTTAAAAAAAGAAGCATTGACAAAAGGGCCATGGAACGGTTACGAGAAAGCCAGGCAAAGGAATATAATCAGGAGCTTCTTGTGGCGGAACAAAAAGAGCTGGATGAGATTTCATCTTTAAAAAAAGCAAGGGAAATTTCCAATGACACTAAATAAAAAAATAGTTTTCGTTCTGGCCCTTTGCCTTTTATTTTCGGGCTTGTCCCTGGGGTATAAAAATGGTTTTGTCTTTAAGGAGGTTAACAACAACGCCTTTGCAGAAGACAAGGAAGAAAAAGATGGAGGCGAGGCCGGGGCAGAAGGTGAAATACCCTGCCCGGAATGCCCTGAATGTCCGGATCCTGCCAAGGTGGTTTTAAGGGGACTTGAAGATAAAAAAAATTTGATTGATAAGAGCCAAAAAGAGATGGATCAGGAAAGAAAGGAACTGGAAAGATACGAAGAACAGATTGATGAAAAACTGGCTGCCCTGGAAACCTTAAAACAGCAGATAAACGATGATATGGCTTTGCTTGAAAAAAAGAAAACCCGGAAAGAGGTGAAAAGAGAGGCAGCATATGAAGCCAAAATTGGAAGACTGGTAAAAATGTATGCCGGCATGAAGCCTAAAAATGCCGCCCTGATTGTTGATAAAATGACCCTGGAGGTTGCCCAGGAGATTTTTTTACGGATGCGGGAAGCATCTGCTGCCCAGATTCTGGCCTTTGTTGATTCCGGAAAAGC
>PIVS01001010.1 GCA_003353855.1 Desulfobacteraceae bacterium | reverse complement strand
GGATAATCGGGTTTCCATCTGATGCTTGCGTTTTTGAGCGGCTTTACGAGTTGGTTCCCTGAGATCCTGCTCGTGCATCACGACCCCTTTACCATCAGAGCTAATCACCAGAATCGGTCCAGAAGTTGCGTCCTGTTCCGGGTTGTATTGCCGTGTTTCATAAAATGCGTCAAAGTCTTGGGCTGCTCGCTATGTCAGCCCTTCTACCTGGCGTTTGGGAACATGGCCGCCGGTGGTTTTGTCGATGGTCTCCAAGGTCTCGTTAAAAGAACTCTTTGCGGCATTTTCTGCTACACGAGGCGAAGTTCAAGAGAATAACGCCCAGGGGGAAAATTGAGCTCAGCATCCAATGGATGCGGACTTTCCACTCCCTTGTTCCCATACCCGATACGGTTTGAAGATACAGTGCCAAACACGGTTTCTATTTTTTCGATCATGGGATCTTGCATTGGGTCGATCAATTCCGTCGGAACCATGGACTGTTTGTTCGCAAAGGCCGGGGCTGAGTTTGTCGAGGTACTCCTGAAGCAGAATGCGCATCAGTAATTGAGAGGGTCAACGCTGCGCCCATGTTTAGCTGCCTCCCTTTTTAAGCTGGTGTACAGTATTTTTTACCAACGGATATACCCATATGGTCTTTACTTGGGCTTCATTGGGCTTGTGAGCCCTGTCCATCCGACCTCGGCCGACAGTCTTTCCCAATTCTATCCAGTTGGACGCCCGATACCACCCACCGTGAAACCGTTGCCGGTCTACCAGTGTCTCCACCAGAAAACGGCTATTGTTCACCACCTGCTGTAAAGCTGTTTTACGCCTTTCTTCCGTCCATCCAATCCATTCATCCCGGGCGCGCATCCGCCAGGCAGGACTTGAAAACTGGAGACAACCCACCACCTCCCGCTGTGGCCGGTTTACGTAAATCAGATACTGTATGCGCGCCCCAAATGGCATTGCGTATCCCAGATAG
>PIVS01000051.1 GCA_003353855.1 Desulfobacteraceae bacterium | reverse complement strand
AAAGATTCGCCTTTCATCAAATGGGGTGCGCCGCAGGCAAATTCAACCACTTCATTTACCTTTAAAACATCTCCCATGGATTCCGACCAGTTTTTTCCCTCTTCCTGGCACAAAAGGTAAGTCAGTTCTTCCAAATGCTTTTCAACAAGGGCCTTAAATTTATAGAGCACCTGTACTCGTTTGGCCACAGGGGTTGCTGACCAGGAAGGATATGCTTTTTTGGCATCCTCTATGGCAGAGTCCACCTCTTCTTGTGTACATTGGGGGGCATGGGCTATGATCTCACCTGTGGAAGGATTGTAACAATCCATATAATTTGGGGTGGAGGATAATTTGAATTCGCCGCCGACAAAGTATTTAAGTTTTTTTACAGGGGTAGCAATTGTATCATCTTCAATATCAAAATACCTATTCTCTTCCATTTGAACTTCCTTTTTTTATTGTTTTAAAGTTTACTTATTTTCAGCCCGCCGACAATGGTTTTGCCGGCAAACGTTTATCGGTTAAATGCTATTTTTTTAATCAGGTTTGCCGCTATCTCATAGGTCCTGTCCTTGCTTGAAGAGCCTATAACACCTGCTCTTCGGGGATCAATCTCACAGATATCCATACCGGCCAGGTGAATCGAATCGGAAAAAAGCTGGGACAAATCATCGGCTATTTTATAGATTTTTGCTTCGTCCAACCCTTTCCAATTACGAAATCTTACCCCTTCAAGTGCGTTGTTTGCGCCGATGTCCATATCAATGGAAACATAGACATGGGGAAGAAGCCTTCCTTGTCAAACAACCCGATCCAGGCGTTGAAATACCCACGCCGGTCCACGAGGATATCACAGACCCCCTTAATCAGACGTTCCCTGTCATTTTCTTTGACCAGAAGCCGTCCCACCTCCCGGATGGCATTCAAAACCAGGTTCAGACGCTCAATCTTTTCTACGTTAATATCCTTTTCCACGCAAACCCTTTTGCGATGTTGAATTGTTTACCTTTGAATATGTTTTTTTGGGCTTGATGACAAGGGGAAATGTTCTTTTCAACACTGTTAAAGGATTGGTGTCAAACGGATGTTCGTATCTGAAATGACCTGTTACCAGAACTTAATCATTATGAATGACTTTCAACCAGACCAGCTGAATATTTTTTAAACAATACCCGATCCGTTAAAAGCCCTGCCCACTTACCCAGAGTACCTCCTGCAAGGATCCATAGCGCAAACAGCCCGATACCGGTCATGCTGAACTCCTGTGACCGGAAAAGCCAGAAACCTGCACCAAAAACCATTGCAATACAAATACCTGTTTTTCCCTGGACACAGCCGCAGGAAAAATAGGTTCGGTTTAGTTTTTCTTCCCATTCCAAGTTTTTTTGACGGGACAATTTGGCAAGTTTTAAAACCACCATGCCCCGGTTCGCGCGCTTTCGCCCAGGTCCCAGGCCGTTGATCAGATCATCCAGTTTTTCAAGGGTATCAATAACAAACTTAGGCCCCTGTCGGGTATCAAGGGGTTTAAAATCAGCCCCGGATTCTGATAAAATATCCTCAAGAATTTTTTCACCGGTTTTTATCATCATGTTTAACGTTCCCTTAACGCCTCATCCTGGTACCGCATCAGGGGAGACAAAAGATACTCGATAATTTTGCGTTTCCCGGTTTTAATTTCTGCCGTAACCGCCATACCGGGACTCAAGTCCACCATCCGGCTGTCCGCATATATTTGGGTGGCTGCCATGATAATCGTGACATCATATACCAGACCCAGATTTTCATCCGGTATTGCATCCTTGGATATATGAAGAACCAGACCGTCTATGATCCCGTATTTGGTAAAGGGAAAAGCCTCCACTTTTACTTCCGCCACCTGGCCTGCCCGGATAAATCCGATATCCTTGTTCAGCACCCGGCACCTGACCTCAAGGGGGCCGGTCCTTGGCACCACATGCATAAGGATTTCAGCTGGGGTGACAACCCCGCCGATAGTATGAACAGACAACTGCTGCACAACCCCGTCCACAGGGGAGCTAAGCGCCATTTGTGACTCCCGTTTTTTGGCCTTTCTAAGGGTAAGGCCGGCAGAGTCCGCACTGTCTCTTGCCGTGCGCAGCTTTTCGAAAACCTGCTGCAGGGAGGCAGCCTTAAACTTTTCCTTTTCCTTTTTTGCAGCATTTATGGCAGACTTGGCCTCTTCCAACCGGAATTTTTCAATCCTCATGTTCATGCGGGTTTCAATGAGTTTCCTCTGAATTTCAAGCCATTCAGGCTTGGTATAGTATTGTTTTTCCATAAGCGGGATCAGCATCTGTTCATACTCTTCCAAAAGGGGTAAAATTTTTGAGAGTTTATGAATTTCAGATAAAACCACGTCCTCTTCCGAGTATCTCTGGTCAAGCTCGGCGTTGAGCACCTCTATGTGGGCATTATAGGTATTCGTATCACTGTTAAGCTGCTCTATTGCCTCATGGACGGCATGTTCTTCAGAGTCCTCAGGCGGAATAAACCCTTTATCATGCCCTTGAAAAATGCCGAGCAATGCCTCAAGACGTTTTACTTCAAGGCCGGACTTTCTCTTTTCCCTGATCACCTGGTCCGTATCCACCTCGCTGTCCGTGGAATCCAGATAAATGAGCGGTTCCCCTTTTTTGACAAACTGGCTGTCGGTTACCAGGATGGAGCGTATAATGCCGATCTCCACAGGCTGGATTTTTTTAACCCCCCCGGCCGGAACAATGCTTCCCCCTGCAACTGCCACAACATCCAGCTTGCCGATGAGGGACCAGGCTAGTGCAATCACGAAAAATGCGGCAATGACCAGCGCAAGGGTTCTTCCCAAAGGATGGGCCGGGGTTTCCATGATTTCCAGGGCCGCCGGTAAAAACTGGCGCTCATCCGGACCGATTGCTGAGGGAGCCTTGCCAGGTTTTGGACCCGGGGAGGATTTCTTATCAGTTTTTTCATCCGGTGGCTCCGGCAGGCCCGGCGGTTTTATAGAAGCTCCTGTCATGTCATATCTCCTCCGCTCTGCAGGGCGTGCAGCCGGGCATAACGGCCTCCTGACCTGCATAACTCGTCATGGGTGCCGTCTTCCATCACCCGGCCCTCTTCGATGGTGATGATCCGGTCCGCATTTTGGACGGTTAAGAGGCGGTGGGCAATGATCAATACGGTTCTATCCTTGCAGATACTGCGCATATTCTCCTGGATGATCCGCTCTGATTCATAGTCAAGGGCGGAGGTGGCTTCGTCGAAAATCAAGATGCGCGGATTTGTTAAAAGGGCTCTGGCAATGGCGATTCGCTGGCGCTGCCCCCCGGAAAGATTGGCGCCCCGTTCACCGATTTCCGAGTCATACCCTTCGGACAGTTCAAGGATAAAATCATGGGCGCCTGCAAGCTTGGCTGACGCAATCACCCGGTCCATTGGGATGCCCGGATCAGCCATGGCAATATTGGCCCGCACCGACCTATTGAAAAGGATATTTTCCTGGAGCACAACGCCCACCTGGCGCCGCAGCCATGAAGTGTCCACCATGGAAAGATCCACCCCGTCCACCATCACCCGTCCTGATTCAGGCACATACATGCGCTGGGCAAGCTTTGCCAGAGTGCTTTTTCCCGAGCCGGAGGGTCCCACAATTCCCACGACCTGGCCTGCAGGAATCTTTAGGTCAACCCGGCGCAGGATTTGGGGGCCGTCAGGGCGATACCTGAAGCCAACCCTGTCAAACCGGATATCGCCCTCGATCCGCTTTAAGGTGCCGCGGTTGGGATTATAGGCAGGTTCCGTGGGGATGTTTAAAATATCCCCCAGCCGTTCCACCGAAATTCTGGCCTGCTGAAACTCGTTCCATAACTGGGCCAGACGGATAATGGGGCCTGAAACACGGGAGGCCAGCATATTAAAGGCCACCAGCTGCCCCACGGAAAGTTCGCCGACAATAACGCTTTTGGCACCCCAGAAAAGGGTCAGTGCAGTTGTGGTCTTACTGATCAGCTGGATGGACTGTCCTGCAATATTGCCCAGATTGGCTGCTTTAAAACTTGCGCTGACATAGGCGGCCAGCATCTCCTCCCACCGCCGCTGGGCCTGGGGTTCCACTGCCATGGCCTTGACGGTTTCAACCCCTGTTATGGACTCCACAAGAAAGGCCTGGTTTTTGGCGCCCCTCTGGAATTTTTCTTCCAGCCTGGCCCGGAACACCGGTGTTACAAATATGGCGACAATCACATAAAAGGGGATTGAGCCCAGGACCACCAGAGTCAGCAAGGGGCTGTAATACCACATGACAAGAAAAAAGATCACGGTGAAAAACAGGTCGATCACCAGTGTTAATCCGGACCCGGTTATAAAGTTGCGTATATTTTCAAGTTCCCGGACCCGGGCAACCGTATGACCCACCTGCCTGGATTCAAAATAAGCCAGGGGCAGGCGCATCATGTGGCTGAACAGCTTGGCCCCCAGCTCAACATCCACACGGTTAGTGGTATGTGAGAATATATAGGTTCTCAATCCTCCCATCAGCACTTCGAAAAAGGAAACAACAATCAGACCTACGACCAGTACATCCAGGGTTGTAAGAGATCTGTGCACCAGGACCTTGTCAATGACCACCTGGAAAAAAAGCGGGGTTATCAGAGCAAACAACTGGAGAAAAAACGAGGCCACCAGAACCTCGCCGAACAGCTTTTTATATTTGAGCATGGCCGGGATAAACCACCGGATATCAAACTTGCCGCCCTTCCCGAACAACTGCGATCTGCGTGTGGCCAGCAGCATGCGGCCCGACCATTGCTCTTCAAAATCCTGCCTGGGTACCGCCAGAATCTTGCCGGCCTGTACGTCCTGAACCAGGGCCTGTTCCTTATCGGAATCAATCCGGCCGACCAGAACAAAGGTGTTGTCCTTAAGCTCGGCAATGGCAGGCAGATGGGTTTTCTCCAGGCGTTCCCAGCTGCTTTTAACGATTTTTGCCTTGAGCTTTAAACGCTTGGCAACCCGCAGCAACCCTTCCATATCAAACTTGGATCCAGGTTCCCCGTACTGGTGCCGGATCTGGTCGCCGTCACCGGGCAGATCAAGAAACCGCAACAGGGTAACAAGGCTGACAAGGCCGGTATCGACAGGTTCCTTGTCGCTTTGGTCATCTGCCGGCGTATCCGGGTCGGAATGCATGATTTTATCCATGGGTTAAGGTTATTTTCCCTCCCGGGTAACGGCTGCCAGGTCCAGCACATCGGAAAAAGCACCGGTTTCTTTTGCCTTTTTAATCACTTCCTGGAGCCGGTCGTCCTTGAGGAAATTTTCAATCACGGTCATGGTGTATATAAAACCGGGCAAAGGCATGGTGATGCACTGTTTCAGGCTTGGTTTGATTTTTTCAGGGGCCTTGCCTGCCTCGATATCCTCAACATCCTGTCCCACAAACATCAGACGGACCAAACCGTTGTTTAAATGTACTGCCGACAGGGTATCCACCAATAGTTGTTTTTCGCTCATCTTAACTCTCCTTAAATTATTCTGGTTCCGGAGCGGGAATAATTCCCGCTCCGGGTGCTTCCTTACTTTTTTTACGCCCATGTTGTGGCGATCAGGCTGGTCAAAGAACTGTCATCCGTGTTGGGGTTGATCCCGGTATAATCGCCGCCTGTCACATCCCCCCCGTAGGAGGCAATGACGCTGGCCATGGCCTGTGCCAGTGCGTCCACACCGTCTGCATCAATGACGGCCCCCGTATCTTCTATGCAAAGCTCGGCAACCCTATTATTGGTAGTCCCGTTTGACTCAACATACCAGTCATCAACAGTGATGCTTCCGTAATTGCCCACAAATTCGATGACAAGATCATCACCCGCCTGGGTGAACCAGAGATCTTCTTTTACAACATTAGCCATTTTGAAAAGGATTGTATCGTTGTCGGCTTCCCGGCCAGTGTTATCTATGGTATCGTCGCCTTCGCCTATACTGTTGATGCAATAGGTGTCTGCCCCTGTTCCGCCTGTAAGGACATCATAGCCTTCATTTCCATGAAGGCTATCATCACCGTCATTGCCATTAAGGGTATCATCCCCTTCATTTCCATGAAGGCTATCATCACCGTCATTGCCATTAAGGGTATCATCCCCCTCATTGCCGTAAAGGATATCAGCCTCAAAATTACCGTAAATGATATCATTCCCGGCACAGCCATAAATAAGATCGAGGCCCGCAGAACCGTCCATGGTTTGTCCGGCATCGGTGCCGGCATAGCGCAGGCCGGTACTGTCTACAGTAGTGCCTTTAAGTTCTTTTTCTCCGGTTTTAACGATGCTGTTCCAGTCAATGCCGGCGCCGTTATTATGTAGATTTACTTGATCAAATAAATACTGGCCCTCCACATAGATGCTGTCATAATCATAGGAAAATATGTCTTCATCATTGGTTTGGGCATCGTCTCTTGTTGTGTTCAGAGCATTAGTGTCGGATGCCCAGTAGGCCAGCACCACATCGGGTCTGTAATTGGCGCCAAGGGCGAAAAAGTCTTCCACAACAACCGAGGCATCATTTCCGCCGTTAAAATCTTTCATGGTGATGACAAGCTCACCGCCGTCCTTTGCAAACGTAAACCAATTATCTATGTTGGCGCTCGAAATACCGGATGCGCCGTACCCCGCCATATCCCCAAGGAAAATAATATCTTCGGTATCCGCCCAGAGTGAATCAATTTGGGCTTCATATCCCAGGACATAGGTATCAATGTCGCTGCCCCCAGTTACAGAAGCGCAACTGCCGTTCATCACGATGGTATCAAGACCTGATCCGCCTTCGGCAACATTACTTACACAGTCTTTTGACGTCTCCAGGTAATCGTCGCCGGCTTCTCCATAAAAATCACCGTTAATCGTCAGGCCGATATCACCGCCACCGCCCCAGTGAACCGTATTGCTGCTGCCGATGTTGATGATGGTGTCGTTGCCGCCTCCCATGTAAAAGGTATTATTGTTTCCATATGAAAAGATAAAGTCGTCATCATCGCCGCAGAAAAAGGCATTACTGTCTCCAATGCCGATCATGACGTTGTTACCGCTGCCGCCACTAAAACTGTTGCTATTTCCAATAGCGATTAACACATCATCCCCGCCATCCCCCTTCAGGTAGTTGTTGCTTCCATAGGCAATTAGCACGTCGGCATCCCCGTCGCCGAAAAGCATGTTCTGAGCGCCCCAGGAAAGCGAGATATCAGAGCCGCCGTTGCTCTGGATACAATTATAATTGCCCACCGACAATGTGATATCATCGCCATCACCGCCGTAGATCCGGTTGAAAGCCCCGTATGCAATGGTCAGATCATCGCCGTGGCCCCCGAAGATAAAATTGGCTTCGCCCTTTGCCACGATGACGTCGCCGTCTTCGGTTAAAAGACCGAGTTCATCGGTAAAGTAGTCCAAGATATCATCACTGGCATCTTCCCACAGCAAGGTGGCGATTTCATCAATATTGGAAAATACAGAGGCAATATACCCTAAATTGGGGAAGGCTGAAATGGCCGGCATATAACCCCAGGTCCTTTCAAAATTATATGTTGCCGCATCCTTAAAGTCATCGAGACTCTGGTCATTGATGGCGTCGGTATAGGATTCAATGCCGAAGGCGTCTGATGCCGCATTCTCCAGATGCTGGGTATTGGCCATACTGGCAATCTGGTCTACAATACTGGTAAGCCCCTGGGTCGCCAGACTGTTGAGCATACCCCAGTCGCTAAATTTAAATTCGGCAAAGAGCCAGTCTGAACACCACGCCAAAAATCCCTGGGCGTCAAAATCCTCATTAAAGGTACCCTTATTATTATAGGTAACCCCGAAGACACTGCCGAAATCAGTCGACGGTATAAACAGTCCTAAATCACCTCCCATTTCCTGGAATATATTAAACATCAGCAGGAAGTTTTCCGTCACTTTCTGGCCGCCGGTCATTGTACCACTGCTGGTATAGCCGGTGGACTGATTATAATCAAACTTACCCCGGGTAAATATTGATACGATATCATCCAAAGACAAAAATGTTAGCTCATAGGGCAGCAAAGAGGCGATTGACATATCGACAATGGAACTTGCATTGTCTGCAAACACAAGGTTCATACCGCCGTTAACCATGATAATATCCGAGCCCTGGCCGGCATGGATGATATTGGCGGATGCTTTTACCCCCTCAAGGGCATATCCCCACATCTCTTTAAACGCATCGGTTTTTGTCTTGCTCGAATCCAGGGCGCCTGTGGTGTATTTATCCCGCATGGCATTAGGTTGACCTACAAGAGTTGAACTAACTGCGTGATAAATATTCGTCCCTTTTGACAGAAAGTTCTTATCAAAACTTTTTGTGGTCGTGCCGAATGCTGCAAGCTGAGCAATCTCTTTAAGGGAAAACAGACTCGGCCCCCCTTCAATGCCTTCGTACTCCCAGTCAACATCCTCTCCGCCATAGGGCATGGTCGCAATAATGATATCATTGGACTCCCCGTACTGAAAATTCACATTGTACTTGCCGTACATGAACATCGCACCTTCGCCGGCAGAGTATCCGTTAATGTCAAAAGCCCATGGCGTGTTTGCGGCATCCCCGATACGAAAATGCAGGTTGTTGTCACCAATCTGAATACTCTTGTCTCCGCCGTCACCAATCTTGAAGGCAATATTGTTTACCCCGTATTGAAAAAACGTGGCATCGCCGTCACCAACGTGGATGTTCAAATTACCGCCCAGTACTGAAGCTACATGATCAGCCCGATTCGCATTGGCAACCTTCATTGATTCGTCCAAAAGATCAAGGTCTGTGAATCCGCCTGCCCGAGCTTGATCCGCCCACATCATGGCTTTTTGGTATTCTGCACTCTCTTTACTTGGATCAATTGTTATTCCGAAACCAAAATAAGCACCGTCTCCGAATTTAGCCATCAGATTACCCATTCCCTTGTAGGCAAAGGCCGCCTGCAGGGTCGTGGTCTCTCTTTCTTCAAATGTCAAAGGATCTAGGGCGTTTCCGTCATTATCG
The DNA here is from genome assembly GCA_003353855.1 of Desulfobacteraceae bacterium. Lineage (GTDB taxonomy): Bacteria > Desulfobacterota > Desulfobacteria > Desulfobacterales > Desulfobacteraceae > NBML01. The sequence continues at coordinate 8,010 of PIVS01000051.1, read as the reverse complement.
TTATACCCTGAACAAAATTCGGCTGCATTCACCTCAACCATAATATTGGCAGAGCCGTAGCCTACCATAACGGTGTTGAAATATGGATTGGCAAGCACAGGGGACAGATGGTCCACACCATCCTCCACATAACCTAAAACAGCAGTGGTTAAATTTTGCTGCCTGTCCTGGGAAAGAGTTTTCAGGCCGGCACCGTCCACAGGATCTGTTCCCCAGCCTGAGCCGTAGTCGCCGTGCCCGACCTTGATCATGGCGTTAAGCCTGCCCACGGCCAGGGCATAGGTCCTGCCGTTGCCGATCTGGGTCATGACATTAAGGGTGACCGTGGCGGAAGATGACGGGTTGGCAATAAGCAGGGCTAAGGTGTCGCCGTCACCTACCTTGGTAAACACATTGGCGGAGAAGCTTGAATTGACCGCGGCCATGACGGCCATTGTATTGCCGTCCCCCACGTGGGTGAATATGTTGCCGTAATTAGCGCCCATAAATACGTAGTTGTCACCGTCGCCTACCTTTGTAATTATATTGCCCTGGCCTATGACAATGGCAATGGTATCCCCGTCGCCCACCTTGGTATATATGTTGCCGAAATAGGCAGCCATAAGGATAATGTCATGACAGTCGGCGATGTTGGTGGCAATATTGAAAGACCCGATAAACGCTGCGAAAAAATCACCGTCAGTCCCTGAGGAACCGACCCGGGTAACTATATTATACCCGCCCACGAACATCCCGGTTACAGCACCGTCGGTAACCAGGGTGGCTATATTCAGGGTTCCCCCCATAAGGGCCAGGGTGTGGCCGTCATTGTCCGGTGCCACCTTGGTCAGTACATTGGCCGTGCCGAGCATGATGTAAGAACTGTCGCTGGTTTCTCCCACCGTGGTATGAACATTATACATTCCCGCCATAATAACGACTTCCTGAGAAGTTGTACTGCCGGAGAGAACATTGGTGGAAATATTGGTGTGTCCCACCATAACGACATAATAATCGCCCATGCCGAGATGGGTGCTGATATTGAGGGCCCCTGCCATAACGGCTATATATTCATCTCCTTCAACACTTCCCTTTTGGCTGACAGAGTTGGCCGCGCCTCCCAAGACTGCGATCACATCCCCTTCCCCTGTCTTATGCACCACGTTGGCAAGGCCCAACATCACGGCAATTAAATCCCCGTTACCTTCATTATAAATCACATTGGCCATACCGGCCAGAAATGCAGTCAGATCCCCGTCGCCCACCTTCACTACAATATTGGCACTGATAAACGATACAAGTGCGGTAGGCAGAGCCACAATGGTATCATTCCCGCTGCCGGCATTGATTAGGTTACCGAACCCGGATACAAAGGCAACATCATCGCCGCTTCCCAGATCAACGTAATTGCCCAGCCCACCGGCAATCACAACGTCGTTTCCCGCTCCGGCATGTATATTGTTTGCCATGGCGCCTGCAATGATTAAATCATTGCCGCCGCCGCTGTGGATTTCGTTATAGGCGGCTACGGCTAAAATAAAATCATCGCCCATCCCTGTTTCTATGATGCCTCCAATGCCCATCGCCAGAAAGAGATTATCGTATAGGCCGGACGAACCGAGATCTTCTTGTATAGAAAAGCCATCACCCATTAGTGCCTCATCGAATGCTGCCGTCTTAAAGGCCACATCCCCCACTATGAATTCCTCACCGTTCATGGTAAATGAATTGGTTCGATGGACTTGGCTGCCGTTGATGATATCAGCTCCGGTGGTATGACCGGTATCAAGGTTAATGGAGGTAATGTTCAGGCTGGCTGCCGAATTGACTTCCCCGGTATCGACTTCTCCGTCCGTATCATGGTCCTGCCAGACATAAAAGCCGTCCAGTTCGATACCAGTCAGCAAACCGTCACCATTGTCATCATGTTCTTCGGCCGCAGCCTCCATATCTGTTTGGCCGTTTGTATCGGCAAAGACAAATTCATCGGATGTTATATTGTCAGGATCATTGTCCTTGTCATAAAGCAGGATACCGTCGGCAACACCTTGATCATCCGTTCCAACCCAGCTTGTAGCTTCCCTGTTTCCATCGCCGTTCATGTCAAAGAGGATATCGGTGCTCAATTTTGTCAGATCCAGTTGGCCGTTGCCGTTCATATCAAGTATAATAGGGCTGGTTGATGAGGCGGCATCTTCGGTTACCTCACCTTGCTCATCTTTGGAAAGTTGCTGCAGATCTGCAGAATCCCTTGCCGCAATGGCGGTCTCATGGTCTTCATTATAATGGCTGTTTATATCAAACCCGTCGGCCCCGGCTGAGTAGTCGTCAACTGCCGTGCCGTCTTGATTGACATAATCCGATGCATCATAGTCGGTGTCCAGCCTGTCTTGACGAGCCTGCGCATCGTTTTCCATCTGGGCGATATCAATCCCCTGGCTTTCCAGCTCTGCCCGGTCCTCTTCACTGAGTTCTCCCGAGAGAGCTTCAGTTTCGGTCAAGTTAAGACCGGCATCTGATATTTCAGAATTATTTAAGGCTTGAGAGCCAGGGTCACTGCCGACGTATTCGGTTATTATCTGACTCTCGTCGCTGGAAACAGTTGTAACCTCAACAGTTCTGTCATCTTCGGACACGTAATCCTCAATGAGACTTAGACCGTCAACTTCAAGGCTAATTCCGTCACCGGCATCATTGGTGTAATCAATCTGGTTATAGGCCCCCCAGGCCTCAACATGATCGTTATCCCCGGCTGGCGCACCGCCGGAATTGATGATGTTGGCCAAACCGAAGGAGGCAATGTTATCGGTACCGTCGCCGGTGGTGATGACATTGGCGCCGCCTAATGCGGTAATATCGCTTCCGCCGTCACCCACGGTGGCCACATTGGCCGCCCCGCCCATGACAAGATCGGTATGGCCGTCACCACTATAGCTAAAGACATTGCCCAATCCGTACATCTGGGCATCAACATCGCCATCATTGTCAATAGTAAGGATATTGAGACCGCCCCCGAGCACGGCATCCGTATCCCCCGTGCCGTTCCCGCCTGTGCGGGTAACCACGTTGGCACCGCCGAACCCGTAAATATCAAGATCACTTTGACCGTCATCAGAATAAACATTGGCCACTCCCACCATGACCAGATTACTTGTCCCCGTGCCCGTACGCGTAATCTCCTGGTAGCCGCCAAACGCAACGACCTCAAGATCTCCTGAATCCACCTCATGAACAATAGTGTTCCAGGCACCGCGCATATGGGCCGTAACATCACCGGTATCTCCCGCTCGGACAATTTCGTTGTACAGGCCGTCGCCGTCAAACTCGACGTCCCCTTCACCGGATACCATGTTTTTAATTACATTACCGCCCGACACCCCGTTGAAAGTAATATCACCCGATATGCCCGTATTGGTCAGTTCATTATACCCTGACACCCCGGTGAAGTTGATATTTCCAAAGTCAAACTCATGACTGATAGTATTGTAGCCTGCAGCACCGTTATAGTTGATATGTCCGTAGGTGTGCCCTTCCAGGTAATCGGAATATTCCACATCCGGGGCAAGGTCGGGTTCAACAAGTATCACTGTTTGGCCCGAACTGTTACTATTTATATCCTTACTGCCGAACTCCACAGCCTCGGTCAGATCGCCGTTCAGATTGACCTTGTCCACCCACAGGTTGCGATCCGTGCCGGACGTGCCGCCACATGCATCATTGGTCATTTTTACAGTGATGGTTGAAGGGGTGCCTGCATAGTCAAACCACACAGTCTGCCATGCTGATGGCGTATCAAGCATGCTGTCGGCGCTTTCTCCGTCAGCGGAAGGAACGGCCCAGGTCACTTCCCCTTCGGCCACAAGCTCTCCGTCCGCATAAATCTCATATTCCGGATTTCCCAGATACGATTCCCCTCCGATACGCACCCCGATCTGGCCTTCATGGTTGTCAAGGGAGGCTGCAAAAGCATCCTTTAGGTCCTGTAAAGCATCTGGATCATCAGCCGCCGCCGCCACCAGGCTTTCAAGGTATTTATCGTTATAGGCTTCAAGCATCCGGGCCATGTCCGCACCTGACGCGTCTTCTTCGCTGTTGATGGTTGTCTCCCAGTTGGCCTGGTCTGTTGACCATTCCAGGACGCAGTCTTCCGATCCGGTTCCTTCATAGTAATACATTTCCACGGCATAGCGCCTGCCGGCCTCAAGAGCAACTGATCCTGTTCTGGATACTATGCCTTGATTTCTCCAGTCGTTAATCAGCGTGTTGCCGTCAACCTTTAAAAATGTACCGTCATCAGCCCGGGTTTGAAAATAGTAGGTGCCGGTTATATCGGCCTTAAAATACCCCTGCCAATGTACCAGAAAATTGTCATTGGACGGCCCCCATCCCTGATCGGTATAGTTGATTTGCGTTTCCTTGCGGCTGAAGGCAAAATCTGCATCGGCCGCCGCATCGCGAAGCTGGTCGCCGGTAATAGTATCAAGACCGGTAAATCCTGCATTCAGATTGGTATAATAATCGCCTGTAAAATTTACAAACCCTCTCCGGGAAGCAATTACATCTGCGCTGGCATTTAAGTAGTCCCATATATCAGAGTCATCCGGTAGTTCTAGAACCACCGTGTTTTCCATCAAGGCTTCCAAGCCAGCATACACAGCCGCCATATCCACAAGCTCATTATCCACAAAATCATCCCAGCGGCTTTCCAGGGCCGTACCCACGGTATCGTTTTGTGTCAGGGCCGTGTTGATCATATAATCAATAATATTGATCCCCTCCGACAGGCTGACATCATCAATCCACATGCCCGCGCCATCGTCCGTGCCGGCACCGGCAAAGGCCAGTTTTGCGCTTGTACCGTCAGCCTGAACCCTGTAGCGGCGGGTGCGCCACCTGGTATAATCATCTTCAACAATGGTATCTATTAATTGATCATTCCACCACACTTCCAGGGCATTGCTATCGGCCTGTCCATTTCTGGGCGAATAATCAAAGGTCAGGGTATACCACTGTCCTGCCTGGGTAGTGACATTCTGGTAGAAGGTCGCATTTGAGAGACCGGCCACCTCGGCGTGGGCAATGCCTTCCTGGGTCCTGCTATTATTCACATGGATTTCGATCAGCTCCCGGGATGCTGTCCAGCCCTGAATGGAGGAAAACCGGTCGGAGGTAGTGCTGCTTAAGGTTTCAAAACCGCCGTTGGTCACAATGTTTGTGCCGGCAAGGCTATCGTAGTCAGCCTTTAGATTACCAACCAGGGCTGTGTCGGGGGATGTGCCGAAAACAGTTTCAGCCGTTGCCATCATGTCCAGCATCAGGGCAGTGGTATCCACCACGGATCTCTTTACAAAAGAGGCGATAACATCTATCCGCTCCTGGTTAAAAAGCTGGTTGTCTTCTGCCTCACTCTGCAACTCCCATAAGTCATCTCCAAACCAGGTGTACAAGGAAGTGGTATCATTAACGGCGGCATCGGCAAGCTCCAGGGCTGTTGCTATAGCCAGCCCCGCAACCTCAGATGCCCGGTAAGTCTTAAGCAGTCTTACAAGAGCATCCGTAACAGCCGTCACCGATACTGCCGTGTCTGAAATATCAATCCCCATGTATCCCAGGGTCTCTTTGAGACTTACGCCGGTTATTGATTCAAAATGCTTTAAATCGTTTAAATAGACTTCTTCATAAACCTGAGTGCGCAGCTCCAGACCCTCATCGCTTTGCAGATAGTCGCGGACCCGCTCGTCATAATTAGTCTCACCTATTCTATTATCCCCCTTAAATGTTATCACCCTGTGGGAAACACCTTCATCAATATCGGCTAAAGCAAACTCCCTCAGCCTTTCCAGAAGACTTATATCGGAGGAGTTGGCGGCCCAGTCCTCAAGATAGATCCTGGCATCGGCCTCGATAAAGCTCTGGACAATAGCTTCGCGAAAATCTTCGGGCAGATATTGGTTAACAAGCACTTCAACCATGGCGTCGGAGGTGGCAAAGTTGGCGGTGGTGTCCGTATAACCGATATCAGATGCATCGACATTGGAATAGTCAGTCTTGAGAAGAACTGAGGCGGCGGCCCTGCGCAAAAACTCGGTATAATCATTGCCGTCGCCGGCAAGAAAAGAGGAAAATGAATCGCTAAGGTATTGCATGACATCGGCCAGACTCGGCGGGACCCAGGCTGTGGAATACCCGTGGTAGCTCCAGTACTCGTCCCTGCTGTCAAAAAGTATAACTGCGATCCGCGTACCGGTCTCTGTGGTGGATGTATTACAACTCCCCCACCAGTTGCATGTTTTTTCTCTGGTACGATAAGCATAGGTCTCGGTATCATATCCGGCATAATCAGCTCCGGGAACTATCCATGAGGAGGATTCCGTAAATACGCCGTCGCTGCCGTAACTGCCGCCGAATAACAGTTTTTCCAGCCTGATCTTCCTGCTAGTGCTCATAGAAAGACCCTGATATATCGTTTTCCCGGTCAGATCGATTTCATCGGCCCATTGCCAGTCCTCCTTGCCCGTTTGCTCAATGGGTACTATCGAATACCAGTCACCGGTGCCTCCCTCGTATTCCACAAACGTACTGCTGCTGGAGGCGCCAAGAATATTGCTTAGGGTGGAGCTTATCGTCCGTAAGGCATTGGCAGGCGCCTCAATCAAAAAGGAAACGGCAGCCGTGCCCACATCACCACTGATCAGAGCGTTAAGCCCGGTCTGCCAGGTGCTTGCAATGGCCGTGGCAAAATATTCGATACCCGCATCAATCCCCTTACCGATCTGCCCCCAGGCCTGCTGCCACAGATCAGGTTCAGGCTCGTCATAGCTACCTTCCCTGAGAATGATTTCACTATAGCCTGCAGCCCCGTTAAAAGACACACTGCCTGACTCGTACTTGCGGATCCTGGAATAGGCGGCAACCCCGTTTACGGTCAGATCGCCGCTGCTGTCATAAATATTGAGTGCTGCCGCAGCACCGTTAACTTTATCGTTGCCTCCCCCAGCGTAAACATTTGCCGCAAGTGAGCCAAGCCAGATAGTATCATCACCGTCTTTGGCAAGAATGTTACCGCCGAATCCGATGGCAACAATATTATCATCCCCGTCGGTCCCCTCGTAATATCCGGATGCTGCATAGCTGATGCTCTGGCCTAGTGACATATTCCTCCTCTGTTAATATATGGTTAAGCTTTTTATGGAATGAATTTTAAGAGCCGGAACAGAGGCAAACCAACGCAACAGGTGAATCATCATTCTCAAGCAATCCAGGATTGCGGCATGTAACCATATTTTATATTTATTGTTATGTTTTTGTTACATATGCAATAAAAATTTTTATTTTTTATATCATGTAACGAAATCCCCTCCAAAAATTTAGATAAATCTCAACTCGTGCTCATTTATGAGCAGCATTTAAATTTTGAATACACAACCAATTCACGCGTTTTTATCACATTATTTACTCATAATTCGCTTTTATGCATTAATAAATCACCGTTTATTACCCGGCGCTCGTCCCCTGCAAGAATTCATTGCAGAAAATATGCCAATCTAAAAAAAAGAGACAATACCAACGTTAATACAGGCAGTGTAGCTGCCCCCCCCCAAAAAGCAGGGCCAGCCCCAAAATAGCTAACCTGCTACTTTTTAGCTAATCTGCTACTTTGAGCCTGGACCTTGCGATGGTTCTTTTGGTCTGTGGATTTGCCCTTGGGGGACAAGACTTTAAAAAAACCTGGCTGTGTCATCGCCTTACCGGCCATGCTCCGGTTAAGGCAGCCGTGTACGAAAATCAGGGAGACTGCAATTTACATTTATTTACATTTTATTTGGAAACAAATTTAAGAATTCTGCAAATACAGCAGTAAAACTTGGTATTCCTGGAATAATTGGTTTTCTCAAAGGTTAAAGATGGATGATAGATAGGAGTACCAGATTAAAGTCAACCTCTTTTTACAACATTTTTTGAGGCACAGCTATCCTATACCAATCCAGGTTGGTTTTTTTCAACTTAAACCAGCTTAAACGTTTTTTTAGG
>PIVS01001009.1 GCA_003353855.1 Desulfobacteraceae bacterium | reverse complement strand
CCGGTTTTTATAACCTTTCCGGCAAAGACTTCGTCCAGGGTGAACCTTATTTCCTTGGCCCTTTCTTCTGTGTCTGAATCATCATAGGATGCCCCCAGGAAAAAAAGGTCCTCTTTTATCTCATCATAGAGCAAGACAACAGCACCTTCTGTATTTAATAGTTCTTTGACCTCTTTTGTAATGTAATCCATCAACTCTTCCAGATCAGGATATTCAGGCAGAACAGCAGAAATTCTCATGATGGTCTTGTTGTTGGCTGCCAGTCTTTTCTCGTCTGTAATATCTCTTAGGATGACAAAATTTTCTGTTTTGTTTTCCTTGAAGCGGGTATGGGAGGCTGCCCAGATCACCACATCCAATATCTGGCCGTCCTTGGTCAGCCGCTGGGTTTCATATCTGCTAAGCTGTTTGTCTTCCTTGAATTGGGTCAGGATGTCATGGGTTTCAGCTGCCAGGGACTTGGGCACAAAGGGGAGGGGGTTGCCAAAAAGTTGGTCCAGGGTCCACCCAAAAGTTTTCGTAAATGCGGGGTTTACATAGGAGACCAGGTCATTATTGCCGTAGACGATAATCGGGTAGGGGATAAATTCCAAAATTTTTTTATAGATTCTATAGAGTTCATTGATTCTTCGTTCATTGATTTTTTCTTCGGTCACATCCTGCAGGGTTTCAACGGCACCTGAAATTTCTCCTTTGCTGTTTGTGAAGGTGGAGGCGGTGAAAAAAAGCCATCTTCCTTCCGGGGGAAGATCCGGGAAAAAGTCTGTGGCGGCAAACTGTTCCCTGCCGGAAAGGGCCCGGTCATATTTAAGCCCGTAATGCTCTATGATTTCCTGATCAGAGGATTTATCAATGATCAGATCGGCCATGACCGGCCGTTTCTTTGCGTAAAAGGACTTCCATTGGGAATCGGTTCCCACCATTTGTTTTGAGGCATAACCGGCCAATTCTTCAAGGGCCTGGTTAAA
>PIVS01000475.1 GCA_003353855.1 Desulfobacteraceae bacterium | reverse complement strand
TACTTGGTTCAATGATTCTGCCTCGTCTATTATAAAGTTGTGAACCATTCGTTAGCGGTCATTAACTAAGGGAAAAAATATTCACCTTGATTTATCACAAATTTAGATATTACAAGTTGCGTGCCACCAAGAAAAATAAAAAAATTCATATAATTCAGTTGGTTACAAAAAAATTTTATTCTCATTTATATGACAAAATTTTAAAGCAGAACTGATATTGATGTGATAACCACCTGAATTTACAGGCTAATTTTCAACACATAAGGGTTTGTCTCATAAGAGGGGCAATCGCAGAAATGGTACAGAATTTAACTGCTTTATAAATGATATTGTTGCATGAGGCGGTAAAGCTGGCTTCTTGAAAGGCCGGATACCCTGCAGGATTCTTTAATATTTCCCTTGGTGGTGGATAGCAAATCATGCAGATATTCATATTTCATTCTTTCAATATGATCTTTGAATTTTAAAGTACTGCCTGACTTCTTTTTTTCTGAAAAATGGACTTTTTCAAATATCTCATTATTCTTTGATGCGTCAAATTTATTTCTAATGTTAAATGCGCGGATATGTCCGGGAAGATGGTGTGGAAAAAGAGTGCTGCCATCACCGGCATCACTGCAAACTTGATCAAGCGTATTGACAAGTTCTCTGACATTTCCAGGCCATTCGTACATTTGAAGTTCTTTTAAAAATTCCTGGGACATTGTGCATGAATTTTTTTGAGTCATCAGGTTCGTTTGAGCGATGTCTTTTATATCATTTTCGCGGTCCTTCAAAGGCGGCAGATGAATATTTATTGAAAACATTCTGAAAAAAAGGTCTTCTCTGAATTGATTTTTCTTCACCATCTCCGATAAATCTCGATGGGTTGCGCTGATTAATCTGAAGTCACTTTTGACTTCTTTTCTACTGCCCACCGGTCTGAACTTTTTTTCCTGAAGGACTCTGAGAAATTTTTTCTGAACATTCAAGGGAAGTTCTCCTACTTCGTCCAGAAACAAAGTCCCTTTATCCGCCATTTTCAATAATCCTATTTTATCGGAATCCGCACTGGTGAATGCACCTTTTGTGTGCCCGAAAAGTGTACTTTCAACTAAATGCTCCGGTAACGCAGCACAATCAACAACAACAAATTCTTCAGATAGCCGTTTACTATTGTTATGAATAGCCTTTGAAAAAAGTTCTTTTCCGGTTCCGGTCTCACCTGTGATCAATATGGGAAGGTCATTGCTTGCTGCCGTTGAAATCTTATCAAGACATCTTGATATCAATTGACTTTTACCAATAATGGTCTCTCTTTCAATTTCGATATGATGGATCTTGGATTGTTTTTGCTGACGGTATTCCAGTGCTCGTATCAGGGAAAATTTGATTTTCTTAAGTGATCCACTCTTCAGGATATAATCCCACGCCTTTGATTTCATAGCAAGTTCTGCACCGTCAGGGTCTCCTTGGCCGGTCATGATAATTACTTCCGGCGCAAAAGAATGCTCACGTATCACATCAATAGCTTCCAGACCATTTCCATCGGGAAGGTTGACATCAAGAAAGACAATATCAAACATCTTGTCAAAGGCTTTATCAAGACCTTGGTTTAAGGTTAGAGAATAGTCTATCTCATGCCCCATTCTTGTAAATAGTTTAGCAAGCGTTTTGCAGATTTGGCTGTCATCATCAATAATCAGAATTTTTGACATTTTTTTATCTTTTACCTAAAATTGTAAGTTTGTATGTCCAACTAAGAATATAACAGTCATGTTCCGATTAATCAATCAACTATAGTTCCTTATTTCCATCCAGGACTTTTCTGAAATGAACTGATAAGATTCAAATACTGTAACGGGTATTTTCATTGGGGAATAACGAAATACTGTAACGCTAATACGGCCCAAAGTCCCTGGCTTTCAGCCAGGCTCAAAGGAGGGATAGGCGGGATAGGCGATATAGGCGGAATATTTATTCAATTTTAAGGCTGGGTATGGCTGCGGGATAATTTCCCCAAAAGGCGTTACAATATTTTGTCAGAGGGGGCGTTACACTTATTGAATATTACCAAGGGGGGCAGCCACAAGGGCTGCCCTGAAATTATAATATCCTGGTAAATTCTTTGTTAATTATAGGAACATTCAAGATAGGTTTCCAGCAGTTTTGAATAAAAGTTTCCAAAGGTGTAACTGCGGGTTGCATCCCAATTTACTGACCAACCCATAATTCCTTTCATGCCGCAGTATCCATCGGAATTTTGGAGCTGATAGTTTCCTCCGAATGATTTTCCGGTAATAAGATAATCCAGTGCTTTTTTCATTTCAGTTTCCATTGTAAATCCTGATCCTGCAGCCTGTGGTGACATGGGCAGGCCGATGGCGACCTGGTCGGATCTCAATGCCGGGAACAAGTTGTTATTATCATAGGCTACCGGAAAGCCTTTCAGGAGCATTTCCGCCATGGCCACATGGAAATCTGCAGTAGCGCTGTTATAAACTTGTCCGTCAAGACCGTGCATGGAGCCGGTGTTGTAATGCTGTACATGGACATAGGAAAGCCTGTCTTTTAATGCATATAGTAATGGAAGATATGAGCCGTATACACCTGAATAGCTTGAATATGCTCCCTGGACATTTGCTGTTTCCGGAGCCGCCGTCAGCATGAAATCATTTCCATATGAATCGCATATTGTCCTGCATGCATCGATGAAATTGATGACCCGGGGAGTTATGGGGTTTTTAAAATCTGTATCACCACTTTGCAAAAGAAGCGAGGAGCCTTCAAGATCGACGTCAAGGCCGTCAAAACCGTATTCATCGATAATGGCTTTCAATGAACTGATAAAATTTTCTTTATCAGCAGTGGTGTCAAGGCTTATATGGGCATTGGCACCGCCAATGGAAATAAGGACTTTTTTACCTTCTGTCTGGAGAGTTTTGACATCATTTTTAAACTGTTCCACCGAAATAAAATCAGGGGTAAAACGAAGTGTCATATTGTCATGGGAAACCGGTTCGGCAAATGCAATGCAAATGACATCGTAATAATTTGGAAGATCGGTTAACCTGATATAGGGAGCCGAATAATCGTTCCAGTTATGCCAGTATCCGACAACTAATTTTTCGTTATCGGCGGTCCCGGTGCATTCTCCTACACAAATGGATACTTCGGAAGATGTGGTAACCGCCCCCTCGTTATCTTCTGCAACAGCAGTGAGTGTATACCGGCCTTGGTCGACATTTGACCAGATTATGTCATATGGCGGGGATGTAGCGACACCGAGAGACTTGGAGCCTGTAAAAAATTCCACCTTGACGATACTGCCGTCATTGTCGGTTGCCGTTGCAGCGATGAGGATGTCAACTCCCTCGGAAAAGGTACCTCCTTGTTCCGGTGAATCGATATTTACATTCGGAGTTTCATTGTCCCCGGCGCCGCAAAAACCTAAATCTTCCCACACCCCCCATGGACCTGTCGTTCCGGGTTCATCACCCTTTGTCCACCATTTTGCTTTCCAGGTATGATCATTATGCGAAACAGTATTGTTTTTTTCGTATATCTCATTGCTTTGCCATAGATCGGGACATTCGCCGTCCTGTTCTAAAACCGTAATGGAGATCTCTTTGGAAACTGTTGTCAATCCGTCATTATCAGTTGCAATGGCCTTAAAAGAATATTCTCCCTTTAAAATCAAAGGCAAAGATACACTGTAGGGTGAGCTTGTATCGATTCCGATGGATACATCGTTTTGGAAGAATTCGACCTGGGTTACACTGCCGTTGTCATCGGCTTTAACCAAAACCGTAAGGGGTGAACCTGCCTCAAGGACAGCTCCGTTTTGGGGAGAAGTTATGGTCACGGAAGGCGGGCCTTCGATACCGGTCGTTGTCAAGAGACTTGTCGCCTAAATCATTTTTAAAATGCACATAAAAGTGTGTCATCAATCTCCCGCCCTACGGTTGGGTTGCGAATTCCAGGAAGGCTAATTTTTTTTGA
>PIVS01001008.1 GCA_003353855.1 Desulfobacteraceae bacterium | reverse complement strand
CCGTGCCGTGGTCAATGACAAATCTATTGCCGATTGTGGCACCGGGGTGAATATCAATGCCCGTAAGACTGTGGGCATATTCGGACATGATCCGGGGCAACTGGGGAATATTTAGTTTGTAGAGAAGATTGGCTATCCTGTAAACCGTAATGGCATAGAGGCCGGGGTAGGAAAAAATAACCTCATCATGACTTTTGGCGGCAGGATCACCGTCATATGCTCCTTTTACATCCTGGGCAAGGGCCCGGCGCAGGTTTGGAATGGCCCGTATTACCTCCAGGGCCACGTCCTTGCCCCGGGGCTCGCATTCTGCGCATTGAAGCTCATACCGCAGGCAGTCATGGCGCAGTACGTGGATGATCTGTTCCGACAAGATATCATAGAGCAGGGATACTGCCTGGCCTGTATTATAAAGGATATTGGCTGCATCCACTTTCTCTCTGGCAAAGTAGCCGGGGAAAAGGATTTCCCTGAACTTGTCGATCATTTCCTTGACCGAGGTGGTAAAATGGATGGGTTCATCTCCAATGTGGGCGAAACAGGTGTCATCGGTCATGGATTCCATGATCTCATCGATTACCTTTGGCAGTTCCTGTCTGTGTTCGGATATGCTTTCGCGCTCTGTGTAGCAGGCTGGATTGTCCGATATAAACTCATCCATTGGTTAATATCCCTTTTTCATCTTCAAAAAATTTTATAAAAACCCTACAGCCCCTGCATTCTTCCATTTTATTTTCCCATGAATTGTGGGCCTCACCACTGCATTTGGTTCCGTTGATAAACCAGCATAAATCCCCTGACTTAAATTCCCATGCCGGGCATTTTACCAGTCTGCTTTCCGGGCATTTCTGAATATCCCAGCATTTTTTATTGGGTTTGTCGCCGTTTATCATCCGGGAAACAAGAAAAAGGAGCTGACGTTCAACGTGGTGGGGGATCTTGCGCCAGCCCTGTTCATAACTGTGGATTGC
>PIVS01000474.1 GCA_003353855.1 Desulfobacteraceae bacterium | reverse complement strand
CCTTACCTGGATAGAATCGACACCTTCAGCATCCCTGATGCAGTGGCAAGAACCAGTGCATTAATGTCTGGAGAGGTCCACCTGGTTGAAGATATCAATCAGAAAATGTACAGCAAGGTAAAATCAAATCCAAACGTAAATGTGGAAGTGGTACCGGCAGGATCTCATAACCCTATGAGTATTATTACCACATCAGATTTATACAAGGATCCAAATGTCAGACTGGCGCTTAAATGTCTTGTTGACAGGGAAGAATATATTAAGAAAGCCTATTCAGGATTCGGTATTGTGGGTAATGACCATCCGATTTCTCCGGTTGATCCCATGTATAATGCTGACATTCCAATTCGTAAATATGATCCTGATATGGCAAAATCACTGCTCAAAAAAGCCGGGGCACTGGATGAGCAATTTGAGTTGATCACCTCTGACGGACTGGGTGAAGCCGCAGTGAACGGAGCCATTGTTTACAAGCAGATGGCAGCCAAGGCAGGCGTAAATGTGAAAGTAACCAAAGCGCCTGCAGACGGTTACTGGGAAGCGGTCTGGATGAAAAAACCCTTTGCCATGTCTGCATGGCTCATGCGACCTACAGCCAATATGATGATGTCTTTGGTCTATAAATCAGATGCACCCTGGAATGAAACATTCTGGAAAAGGCCTACATTTGACAAACTCTTGATTGAAGCCCGCAAAACAGTTGATTTCGGTAAACGGAAACAATTGTTTGGTGAAATGCAGAAGATGATTCATGAAGATGGCGGCGTTATTATTCCATCATTTGATAAATTCCTGGATGCCCGTTCTGCAAGAATCAACGGTGTCGATACTCATCCAATGGGACCCATGGCAGCATATAGATTCTCGGAAAAGGCCTGGTTAGCATAATGTTTGTATTTCTGGCTAAGCGAATGGCGTTGGGTATTGGAACACTTTGGGTGGTATCTATTCTGGTATTTGCAGGCACTGAACTGCTACCTGGGGATGTGGCAACAGCCGTTCTTGGCCAGGGTGCAACAAAAGAAACAGTCGAGGCCCTTCGAGAGCAGATGGGTCTCGACAAACCGGCAATCGGACGTTACGTGACATGGATTGCAAATTTTGTTCAGGGAGATATGGGGGAATCCATTGCCACAAACAGACCCATACGATCCATTATGGATGACAGGGTTTATAATACGTTTCTATTGGCGGGGATAACTGCTTTAATTTCAGTGCCCCTGGCGCTGTTATTGGGCATATTGTCGGTCATACATCCTGAAGGGATTCTTGATCGGAGTATTTCGATGGTTTCACTTATCCTGATTTCCCTGCCGGAGTACTTTACGGGGGCGGCGTTAATTTTGATTTTTGCTGTTACCTGGCATATATTTCCGGCGGTGGTCTATTCATCTCAGTTCAGTTCTGTGGGACAGATCATGAGGGCTCTGACCTTACCGGTGGTCACTTTAACCATTGCTATACTTGCGCATATGGTAAGGATGACCCGGGCTGCCATTCTTGATGTTTTAAGGGCCCCGTATGTGGAGATGGCCCTGTTAAAAGGTGTGCCAAAGAGTCAGATTATTCTGTTTCATGCATTACCCAATTCACTTGGACCGGTTATTAACGTCATTGCTTTAAACCTGGGGTACCTTGTCAGTGGTGTGGTTCTTGTGGAAGCCATTTTTTCATATCCGGGCCTGGGCAGACTTTTGACCGATTCTGTGGCAAACCGTGATCTCCCTTTGGTTCAAGCCGTGACCATGGTCTTTTGTACGGTTTATGTCGGATTGAATCTTATTGCAGATATGTTGACGATTGTTACCAACCCCAGGCTTAGAACCCGATAGGATATAAGATCAGGTAAAAGATAAAACCCAGACAAGATATAAAACTGAGGATTGAATGAAAAAAAGTAAAAAACATCGGGCCGGGCCCGCTTTGGATTTGACGGCAAAGATTGGCATATTAATAATTGTCTTAAATTTATTCGTCGTCATATTCGGTCCTATGATAGCGCCACATTCTCCCAATGCACTATTGAGTGACGAAATCTTTTCTCCCATTGGTACAGAGGGTATACTGGGAACCGATGTACTGGGAAGAGATCTACTTTCCAGAATGCTGCATGGTGCCCGTACGACAATTGGTTTGGCGTTTTTTGCAACCCTTATCGGATTTGTAGTTGGTATTGTCATGGGATTTTCAGCTGCCGAGATGGGGGGCTGGGCAGATGATGTCATCTCAAGGATTGTTGATGTCATGATTTCTTTTCCACCCATGCTGCTGGCATTGGTCGTAATTGCAGGCCTTGGCAGTTCAGTCACTATTCTGGTGTGTACGGTGGGGATCACACATGCACCCCGGGTTGCCAGGATCAGCAGGGCGATTGCCATGGAAATTGCGTTGAATAATTTTGTTGAAGTAGCAAGGGCACGGGGGGAGAGTCTTTTTTCTATTCTGAGAAGAGAGATCTGGCCGAATTCTATAAGACCCCTGGCTGCAGAGTTTGGCCTGAGGTTTACCTATTCTGTTCTTTTTTTAAGTGGCCTTAGTTTTTTAGGACTCGGCATACAGCCACCGCAGGCAGACTGGGGGATGATGGTTAAAGAGAATCTGGCCGGACTTCACTATGGATCCTGGGCGGCTTTTATGCCTGCCCTTGCAATCAGCCTGATTACAGTGGGTATAAATTTAATTGTTGACTGGATGGGCGCACAGACTGGAAAGCAAATTCCTGAAGAGATGATGAAATGAGTAAAAAACTGTCGATAAAGAATCTAGTTGTTGAAGCTCAAAAACCATCCGGTGAATGGTTTAAAATTGTTCATGGTGTGGATGTTGAGGTCAAAGCCGGTGAGGTTGTTGCCCTGATTGGAGAATCGGGTGCAGGCAAAACCACCATCGCATTGGCAGGGCTTGCTTATTCACGTCCGGGTACACGAATTGTCGGGGGCAGCGTACATCTTGATGATGTTGATTTATTGTCTCTGGGAAAGGATGGGCGCCGACAGATCAGGGGAAAAAAGATTGCTTATGTTGCCCAGAGTGCATCCGCTGCTTTGAACCCTGTCATCAAACTTGGCAAACAGGTGACGGAAAGCCTTAAAATTCATGAAATAACAAAAATGAATAATTGGAATCAACGGGTAATGGAGTTGTTTCGATTATTGGATCTTCCCATGCCGGAAGAGCTTGCGGGCAGGTATCCTCATCAGGTCAGCGGTGGACAGCAGCAGCGTGTTATGACAGCCATGGCCATGGCCTGTTTGCCTGACTTTATCGTATTTGATGAGCCGACAACCGCCCTTGATGTGACCACACAGGTTGAAGTGCTAAAAGCAATAAAAGATGTGATCAGGGAAAAGGGAACCGGAGCCATATATGTTTCGCATGATTTATCGGTTGTGGCACAGGTTGCGGATAGAATTATTGTTCTCTACGATGGAAAAGTGGTTGAAAACTCAACCACCAAGGAGATTCTTGAATCACCAAAAGAAGACTATACAAAGGCCCTTTTAAATGCTGTAAAAAGCGTGCCTGAGGATACGTCTTTCATACAGAAAGATGATCCAGAGAAAAAGGGCAATCCCCTGTTTGAATTAAAAGACATTTTTGCCAGCTATAAAAAAAGTGCCTGGCTCAAACCGGTTTCAGAAAAACACCATATTTTGCACGGCATTAATCTGTCTGTATATCAGGGTGAAGTTGTGGCATTGGTTGGTGAATCCGGCAGTGGTAAGAGTACTATTGCCAGAGTAATGACGGGTTTGCTTCCCCAGCTTTCCGGTGAAGTAAGATATGCGGGCTCACCTTTATCACCAAAGGTTAAACAACGGTCGTTGGAACACCTGCGTCTGGTGCAGATGGTATGCCAGAGTCCTGATACCACATTAAATCCAAGACAACCAGTATTAGAAGCCATTGGCAGACCTTTGGAATTATATTTTGGAATGAATGGAAAAGAAAAACTTGCCCGGGTAAAAGAATTATTGAGAATGGTTGAGC
>PIVS01000473.1 GCA_003353855.1 Desulfobacteraceae bacterium | reverse complement strand
CAGTTGCTCTTTCATTTTTTCTTTGGTCATTTCCGATTTTTCATTCATTTTAACGTTTCTTTCCACTGAATACGCCAAAAGATACCGCCAGCGTGTGCAGTTCAAATCGTTCAAGGTTATTGCCGTTTTAGATCTTTTTAACAGTTTCTTTTCTTCTTCAACAAATTGGATCAAACTATTCAATCTGTGAAGCATCGTCTTGTTCAGCGTTTTTGTGTCTACCCACGAACGAAATGTATCCCTGATGGATTGCAATGTTTCCAAACGGTTCCAGTCTTCTGTTCTTGAAAACAATGTCATCTTATTTTTTTCAAGTGAGATGTTTTTTGAATGTTCAAGTGCTTTTTCAGCCGATCTCGCAATAGCTTCGACAGGCGCACCAGGTTTGTGCAGGGTGATACCGGCTGAAAAATGGATGTCAGGATTATGACAAACATAGTTTTCAAATTGTTTTTTCAATGCGACGGAAAGGTCAATCATACAGTCCCAAGGGCCAATCAGGAAAAGATCATCGCCGCCTGCAAACACAGTGTAGACATTTTTATAATACCGTTGAAGAAAATCCGGTAGAAAAAGCGTGAAAAACAGGTTTACCTGACGGCTAAAACCCGTCATTCTTGCAAGATTGTTCCTATTTTCCGGAATCCCGCAGGACATGATAAGGCCAAGGTGATCGACATCCGCTTTTAGAACCCCCAGGGCTACCGTTCCCCTTTGCACATCGTTTTCAACGTATTTTGACATGCTTGCAATATAATTAAATGTTTTTGGGTTCCCTGGCCGAACGTCTTTTAAAAGGTTGTCCTTGTCTGAAAGGCAACGAACCAATGCCATTTCAGCCGCATCATCATCACCATGCACCGGTACGTAACCACTGATATATTTGATTGTGGATGTCATGTCAAATTGGTTTGATGTGTCTATATTCCAGACCTTAAAAGGTTTTCCGTTCTCTGTGTTTATAAGAATCTTCCCTTGACTGAATTCAAGCTGGTATCTTCCGAAAATTGCTTCACATAATTCATTGTTTCTTATTTGATCAGAATGTTTGACGATATGAGTTCCGATAAAAATATGGTCTCTGCAAATCGGACAAATCGCTTTATTATCCGTTTCATTCTCTCCGGTGGCCTCTTTATTCGGGAAATAGTCCTTAATGGTTTTTTCCGAAGGCCGTTTATGGCAAAGCCAGCAGATTGAAGGTTCCAGATTGTTTTGAAACCGATCAAGGTAATCATCATGAATAGGATTGTAATTCATGACGGAAAGAGGGGTACACTTTTTTTGTTCGGATGCAGTGTCAATCTGATCAATCAAGGATAAAAAACGGCCTGGAATCAAATCGTCACAAGCTGCCTCCACACTTGAAATACCGAAAAGAGTTTCCCCGTATGCCATTCTGACAAGCCAGGTATTGATTGTTTTTTCTATACGCTTTAAGGTGTCTGCAGTCTCTGTGGAATTGGGGACCAGCATGATAAACTTTCCAGCAGCATTAACCAGAATCGAAGTAACCGGAAGTCCGAGTTCTTCACAAATCATTGACGCACTCAATTCTGAAAGAAGAGACACAAAAAACGATCTTCCCCGCATGATTTTTGACCTGAATTTCCCTGAATTACCGTAACCGTTAAAAATAAAATTTTGAATTCCATGGAAATCGCCACTCACGACCCGGAATGCTTTATCACTTGATCGTATATCTGTTTCCTGAATAGGCGTTTCATTGTTTGTGTAGAATAGATAAAGGGACGTGGAAATGGCAGAAGCTATTTTTGCATGATCATACAATGAAATATCGGACCGGTCACCCATGGGGAGTAAGGTTGGGATTTGGGATGTACATCGCATCATGAGGCTATCCAAATGCTCAAACCAAATGGACATATCCTGCCTGTTATCCAGGTTTTCGATTTTGTTTTTTAACTCAGACAGTATAGCCTGAAAATCACTCGTTTCATTCGATGAATTCTCTTTGGTCAGTTCAGGGAATATACTTTCAGGTAATACATTTTTTAATGGATAGCCGTATTTGGTATCTTTAAGATCTTCACCCCCCTTTTTGCCCTCAATGGATATCGTTTCAAACACCGTCAAAAGGGTCTCACGCTTTGACCAGTTGGAAGGCATAATGTCCTGAGCAGGTATTCCAATGGCTGTTTTCCAAGCCAGAGACACGATTTGTTGAAATACATTTTCAGGATGAATGATACCGTTTATCAAAGTATCAACATTTAAACCCTTTGAAGCATCTTGCTTTTTTAAATCATCTGGCAGAGCGTGATTTATGCTTGAAAGAAAGCGTGTCGAGGCCTCAAACAAGGATTTGATATCAACCGTATCATGTTCAGTCCCTGCACTCAGCCCCATAAGGCTGAGTAAGCCGGAAAGTGCCATTTTATAAACATCTGAATTCATGAATGCTCCTGATTTTAATTAATTGGCTTTCATTGTTTTCATCATTTCGGACTCCAGTTTCCCCAACCCGAACACCGTCTGTTTTCCAATATTCACCTGTTCACAAAACGCCATCAAAGGGAGGAACTCTCCAAGGTCACCCTGGTATGTGATGGAACCGGTCATACCGCCCATAAGCATGGAATCCTTCTGGCGAAAAGAATAACGTTTCCAGTCGATCCAGCGGATATTGGATTTTATAGATTTAATTTTTCCGGCTTTTTCGATCAGGTCTTTGTAGTTGAATTCCGGGATTTGTGAGCCATACCAGTCGAAGAGTGACGAGGCTCTTCTGAGCATAGTTCGAATCAGGACATGAAACGGGAGTTGATCTTGAAGCTGGTTTTTAAATTTGACCCTTAACGGAGTAAGAAGCGTTACAGTCATTGTGTCTTCAGAATTTGGGGATGTTTCGCTGACCGTTATATCCAGAAGATCCGGGGGGACGGGTTTAAGTTGGCCATTGTCGGTTGAATAGATGATGGTGCTGTTCTGGCGGACGTGATCAACATGAAAAGTCCCCCGATTTCCGTTGATTTTCTTTCCCATTCCGATATTGCCCATGTGATCAAAAGCATAGATAAAGTAGGGTAAACTGTCATTGAGTGGCCCGAACAGGAGCAGTTCAAATTCAAACCGTGATCCTTCAGGGAAATGGGTTTGGGTGGACAGGGGTGGATTGATCACAAAGGGATGGGGCCGGTTCGGCTGTTTTGCGTTTTCTTTAGAATCAAGAATATGCGTCTCAAAGGTTACACAATAAAGGCATTTTTCCTTTAACAGACAGTTGTTGCACTCCTGGTACTTTAGGGCGCAGACCGTTTGTTTTAGTGCCCTGCCAAAAACGCCCCGGAATGTGGACCCTTTAAATCTGGGCAGGAATGCCTCACTGGACAAGGTGCATGTGAAGGTATATTTCCCGAACAATAGAGGCATATCATCTTCCGGCTAAATTAAAAGAAACCCCTCTAACGGTTTTATTATCTATTTTTATACTAATAGTAAACCGTACTATATAGGGCGATTTAATCTTTTTGAATATACCCTGATTCGCAATATGTCAACGATACATAATGAATAAATAAAAGATTTTCAAAAAATGGAATATAAACAAATTTAATATGATACACAGCTATTTATTCCAACTGTTCAAATTGTGTCCCAGTAAATGTGCAATCGTAAAATTCCAAGGCCTGATATTTGTAATAAAAAAACCTTTTTTAAAAGGATTGCCCCCCATAGTAAGATTTTATGGAATTCCACCTAAATTACTGAATGCTAACAAAAAAAGGCAGCGTTCTGCATCTCCCGATTCCAGTTTTTAAATGGAAGTCATCCTTAATTCCTAATTCTTTTTTATCCCCTCATAATCGGGTCAGGCACTTCAAGAAGACAAGATGTATCTGCAAGCCATAACTGTTTAGTTCCAATCCCCTTATAATCGGGTCAGGCACTCCAAGACAATTAATGTTCGAATAAAAACAAAAGGATGGAACGTTTCAATCCCCTTGTAATCGGGTCAGGCACTTCAAG
>PIVS01001007.1 GCA_003353855.1 Desulfobacteraceae bacterium | reverse complement strand
CTGAAACCCTCATACGGGAAGGCTCATGTGATCTTTCTTATCAGCTTGGCACAAAGGCCAGGTTTCGGGTGAATATTTTTTCACGGTCGGGCAAATATTCCATTGTTTTAAGAAAACTTGAAACCAAAATTCCCACCATTGAAGAACTGAACCTGCCCAAAAGTTTTTTTTCCATGGCCGAGGAGAAAAACGGGATTATTTTTGTCACCGGCGCCACAGGTTCTGGTAAGTCCACCTCCCTTGCCGCCCTTCTGGACAAAATCAACGAAACCAAGTCCGTCCATGTCATTACCCTTGAAGACCCCATTGAATACCAGCATTCCCAGAAAAAATCCACCTTTAACCAGAGGGAACTTGGCATGGATTTTGATACCTTTGCCAGCGGGTTGCGGGCAGCCCTGCGCCAGGCCCCCAAGGTGATCCTGGTGGGGGAGATGCGGGACAGGGAGACCGTTGAAATAGGACTTACTGCTGCTGAAACCGGCCATTTGGTTCTGACCACCCTCCATACTGTGGATGCGGGACAGACCATTAACCGGGTTCTGGGTATGTTTTCAACCCAAGAGGAAAGGCAGATCCGAATACGTCTGGCAGATACGGTTCGGTGGGCGGTTTCCCAGCGTCTGCTGCCCAAGGAGGGAGGGGGCCGGGTGGCTGCCTTTGAAATTATGGCCACTAATTTGCGGGTAAAAGATTCCATTCTGAATGGGGAATCCGAGGGAAAAACCTTTAATGATATTGTCATAGCAGGCAAGGCCCAGGGAATGAATTCCTTTGACGAGTTTATCATTGCTCTGTTTGAAGAGGGGCAGATAGATGAAACTACGGCAATGGCCTATGCATCACGGAAAGATATAGTGGGAAGGGGTATTGACTCCTTAAAGAGTGCCAGGGGAGAGTCCACCACCAATATTGATTCCCTTGAGATTGACCATGGGTATGAAAAGGAAAAATAGCCAATGAATATTACCTGC